>CAZJJT010000074.1:0-12698 GCA_964546395.1 uncultured Fibrobacterota bacterium | reverse complement strand
GCGTGTACTCCTCCAACCTTGCAGACACCCTCGGCGTGTCTTCATCGCTCGTGCGCAAGGACTTCTCGGTACTGGCCACGAGCGGCAACAAGCGCGGCGGCTACCAGATAGACGAGTTGCTCGGCGAGATCACGCGGGTGCTGCGCAAGGACGAAGTGACTCCTGCGGTACTTGTGGGAGTGGGTAAGCTGGGATCGGCGCTGCTGGAGTACCGTGGGTTCGACGAAGAGAATATCCGTTTCGTGGCGGCGTTCGACAGCGATCCTGCCAAGGTTCGCGCGGACGGACTGGTGCCGGTGTACGAGGAGGGGCAGATCGTCCCGTATGTCACGCAGCACCGGGTGAAGGTGGCGGTGCTGACGGTGCCCGCCTCGGGGGTGCAGCGGGTTGCAGATCTGCTGGTGCTTTCGGGGGTGAAGGGGTTTCTGAACCTCGCGCCTTCCCGACTGCTGCTCCCGGCTGACTGCTGCGAGAACAACGTGAATCTTGCCATGGAGCTGGAGAAGCTCGTATTTCGGGTTGCGCTTTCGGGTTGTTCGTGACAGGCACTGGCTGCCAGAGGGGATTGTAGCGATGCTTCGCACCAGGCTGTTCAGGTTTTTCGGGACTCTCGTCGCAGTGTTCGGTGTCCTGTCGGCGCTTATCGGCGTGCAGTTCATCAGCTCGCAGATAGTCAACCGCGCCGAGGGGCAGGTCCGTACCGATCTCAACAGTGCCTGGAGTGTGCTCAACGCCGAGATGAAACAGGTGGAGACGACGCTTCGGCTCACGGCCAACCGGCCGCGGATAATCAGTACGTGCGCCGCGGGTGTGTGGGACGACGTGACGATGCGCAATGAGCTGGAGTCGGTCCGCAACCAGTTCGGTCTCGACTTCATCACCCTGCTGACCCCGGAGCGGAAGGTGGCGATGCGGGGCGCACCACCCTACCTGGCGGGGGACTACTACCAATCGGAGCCGGCGGTCGACAGCGCGTTGCGCGGCGACGTGGTGACCGGCATAACGCTCATGACCGCGCAGCAGCTCAACGCCGAGAAAGGCAACCTTGCCGACCGTGCGTTCCTGGTGCGCGAGGCCACCCCCCGTGCCCGCCCGAGCAACCAGCAGAGCGAGACCCGCGGCATGGTGGTGCTCAGCGTGGTTCCGGTGATGCACCGCAACGTGGTGGTGGCGATCCTGTACGGGGGGGTGCTGCTGAACCGCAACGAGGACTTGGTCAAGCGTATCCACGGGTCGCTGTACCGCAGCGAGACCTACCAGGGAGTGTCAACCGGTTCGGTCACCCTGTTCCTTGGAGACTGCCGTGTTGCCACCACGGTGCGCCGCGAAAACGGGCGTATTGCTCTGGGGACACTGGTGTCCAAGGAGGTGGCCGACCAGGTGCTCGACAACGGCACGCCGTGGCTCGGGCGCGCGTTTGTCGTGCGCGACTGGTATCTGACCGCCTACGATCCTATCCGCACCCTGACCGGCGAGACCATCGGGATGCTCTACGTGGGAATCCTCGAGGAGCCGTTCAAGGCGATGGTGCGCCAGGTACTGCTGCGCTTCGCGCTGCTCTCGTTCGGCGGTATCGTTGTGACCGTGGTGCTCGCGTTCCTCCTGGCCGGCCGGGTTGCCCGGCCGCTCCACGCTCTTGCGGCCGCTGCCCACCGCATGCGGCGCGGCGAAGGGTTCACCCCGCTGCACACGGGTGATTGCTCCACCGAGACCCGCACGCTTATCGAGGCGTTCAACGGCATGGCGAGCGAGCTGACCGACCGCGAAGCGGCGCTCAAGGAGATGAACACGCAACTGGCGAGCACCAACCGCAGCTACATGGAAACGCTGGGCTTCATCTCGCACGAATTCAAGACGCCGCTCGGCAGCATCCTCAACTACACGTTTCTGCTTAACGAGAACAAGCTGGGTGATCTCACCGAGCGGCAGCGCTCGGCGGTCCGCAACATCGACAACAGCACGCGGCGCATCACCGAGATGGTGCGTCACTATCTCAACCTGAGCCGTATCGAGAACAAGGAACTCAGCCCGGTGCGGGCACGCCTCGACATCCGCAAGGACATCATCGACCCACTGCTCGAGTCGCACGCCATGAGTATCAACGAGAAGGGCATGCGGGTGAGTGTGAACGCCGCCGAGGGCATGTGCATCGAGGCCGACTACAACATGACACTCGAGGTGTTCGAGAACATGATGACCAACGCGCTGAAATACGGCGCGGACAACGGTGAAATCACGATTGCCGCGGCATCCGTGGACGGCCGGGTGGAGTTCCGCGTGCGCAACACGGGTGACGGTATCGAGGCGGAGAACCTCGACAGCGTGTTCGAGAAGTTCGTCCGACTCGACACCAGCGGCAAGAGCCGCAAGAAGCGCGGGACCGGGCTCGGGCTGTTCATCACCAGGCATATCATCGAAGCACACGGTGGGACGATACGGGCGGAGTCGAAACAGGGAGAGTGGGCCGAGTTCGTGTTTACGCTACCGGCATGCAGGGAGACGCAGACCAATGGTTGACACCAATGCCAGAGAGCGCCTGAAGCAGCTGCGCACCAGGGCGGTGTGGGGGCTGTTCGACAGCAAGTTCAACGCTGACTACCGTATCACCGTGGGATCGGCAACCTGTGAGCACGCCGCGGGCAGTCGCGCAGTACACGCGAAGCTCCGCGACCTGGCCGAGAGGTACACGGCAAAGCGCGTGACGATCGGGACCGTCGGCTGCGCCGGTCGCTGCGACATGGAGCCAGTGGTGAGCGTGGTGCGCAAGGGGCAGGTCCCGGTCAAGTACGTCAATGTGACCCCTGAGCGCGCCGAGGAGATATTCCGCCGCCACATCGTCGAGGATACCGTAGTAACCGGTTACTCGATGCGGCACGTGGAGGGGTGGGCCGAAGTACAGCGGATGGTGACCGTGTCGGCAGCGCCCGAGAGCGACGCCGCAGGTGCGGCGCTCACACGCCGGCTGGTCGACGCTCTGCACCGCCACAAGCTGACCAACGCCGTGGCTGTGACCCGCGGGCACTACGACGGCGCGGCCGGGGCGGAAGCGTTGCTGCACGTGTATCCCGACAATGTTACCTATGCGGGCCTCGACCCGGTGGCCCTCGAGCGTGTGGTCATCGAGCACCTTCGTGACGGCCGCGTGGTGACCGATCGGGCCGTTGCGGCCGGGCGCATCGCCAACCGGTTCGTGCCGTTCTTCGGCGACGTGCACTTCTTCGGCAAGCAACTGCGCATGACCCTGCGCAACTGCGGCGTCATCGATCCCGAGAGCATGGATGAGTACCTGGCCGTGCGGGGCTACGAGGCCGCCGCGACCATGCTTGACACCATGACTCCGGCGCAGGTAGTCGATACCGTGGATCGCTCGGGGCTTCGGGGCCGCGGCGGCGGTGGGTTTCCCACGGCCACCAAGTGGCGGCTGGCGGCGAAGAATACGGCGGACGAGAAGTTCGTGATCTGCAACGCCGACGAGGGTGACCCGGGTGCATTCATGGACCGCAGCACGATCGAGGGTGACCCGCACACGGTAATCGAGGGGATGATCATCGCCGGGTACGCAATTGGCGCCACCGCGGGGTACGTGTACACGCGCGTGGAGTACCCGTTGGCAATCGAGCGGCTCGAGAAGGCGATTGCCGAGGCGCGGCGACTCGGTTTCCTTGGTGACAACGTGATGGGTACCGGATGGTCGTTCGACATCGAAGTGCGTCTGGGCGCCGGTGCGTTTGTCTGCGGGGAGGAGACCGCGCTTATCCGTTCGGTGGAAGGCTACCGGGGCGAGCCGATCCAGAAGCCGCCGTTTCCCTCTGACGACGGGCTGTGGGGCAAGCCCACGGTGATCAACAATGTCGAGACGTTTGCCAACTTGCCGGTGGTGCTGCTTGACGGGCCGGAGTGGTTCCGGAGTATCGGCACGGCCAAGAGCAAGGGCACAAAGGTCTTCGCGCTTGCGGGGAAGGTGCGTCACACCGGGCTTATCGAGGTCCCGATGGGAACGACGCTGCGCGAGGTGATCTACGACATCGGTGGCGGTATCCCCGGAGACCGCACGTTCAAGGCCGTGCAGACCGGCGGGCCCGCGGGCGGGTGCCTGCCCGAGAGCTATCTCGACACGCCGATCGACTACGAGTCGCTGGGCAAGGCCGGGAGTATCATGGGCAGCGGCGGCATGATCGTGATGGATGAGTCGACCTGCATGGTGGGGATCGCACGCTACTTCATGGAGTTCATGGTGGACGAGTCGTGCGGGCAGTGCACGCCCTGCCGTGCCGGCACACTTATCATGCTGCACCTGCTCGACAGGATAACGGAGGGCCGGGCGACCATGGCCGACCTCGACAAGCTCGAGAAACTGGCGAGAACGGTCGGGGCCACCTCGCTGTGCGGCCTCGGCAAAGCCGCGCCCAACGCGGTACTCTCCACTCTGCGGTACTTCAGGGATGAGTATGTCGAACATATCGAGAAGCGGCACTGCCGCGCGGGTGAGTGCATGAGCCTGACGCGTTTTGAGATCGATGCGGAGAAGTGCGTGGGGTGCGGCGCCTGCCGCCGGGCGTGCCCGGCGCGGTGTATCACGGGCGCCCGCAGGCAGGCGCACGAAATCGCCCAGGAAATCTGTATCAGGTGCGGCACCTGCGAGACGGTGTGCACGTTCGGCGCGGTAAAACGGGTATGACATCGGAGCATGGAGAGGGCGGTATGACAGCCGAGACAACAGTGACCGACACACGGAACGCGGCCTGCGAGGAGCCGTTCCCCGAGAGTGTGCGGGCGTTTGCCGAAGAGTGCCTGGCCAGGCCACGCAGCCGCAGCTACCTGATCCCGGTCCTGCACCGCCTCCAGAACGCCGTAGGCTATCTTCGCCGTGACCACCTGGAGGAGGTGTCGGGCATGTTCGGCCTGTCGCCGGTCGAGGTCCTCGGCGTGGCCACGTTCTACCACTACTTCACGCTGACGCCGCGCGGCAGGCACACGGTGTCGGTCTGCCTGGGTACGGCTTGCCACGTGAAAGGCGCTTCGCAGGTGCTGGCTCGCGTGGAGCAGTTGCTGAAGATCAGGCAGGGAGAAACAACGCCGGATCGCGCGTTCTCGATCGAAAGCGCGCGGTGCGTGGGGATGTGTGCGCTGGCGCCGGTGATGATTGTCGATGGCGAGGTGTACGGGACAGTGAAGCCGGCCGATGTCGAACGGATACTGGGGGAACACGGGTACCGGGGAGGTACATGATGGCGGAGCAGCGGACCATACTGCTGGTGGACGATGACGAGGAGTTCACCGAATCAAACCGTGAGATGCTTGAGGCGTTCGGGTACCGCGTCGTGACGGCTCCCAACGGCTCCGAGGGTATCGCGGCGGCGCTGCGCGAGCGACCCGACCTGATGGTGCTGGACATCATGATGACCTACGACACGGAGGGGCTCGACGTCGCCCGCGAGATCCGCACGCACCCGGAGTTGAGCGGGATGAAGATCCTGCTGGTGAGTGGAATCGTGCGGGAGAAGAAACTTGGGGCGATGCCGCAGCCCGATGCGCAGTGGCTGCCGGTGGAACGCACGATGGAGAAGCCGATTGACCCGCCCAAGTTCATTGCCGAGATTGAGCGGCTGCTTGCCGCCGGGGGAAGCGCCTGAACTGCGGGGCCGCGCAGACAGGCCGAAAGGAGCAACCATGAAGGCAGCAGCCAGGACAGTGGTGATTATCGATGACGACCGGGAGTTCGCCGCGAGCCTCCGTGCGGTTCTCACCGCCGAGGGCTACGAGGTGCACACGGCGCAGAGCGGTGCCGAGGGGGTGGCGCTGGCTGAGCGCGTGCAGCCCTCGCTGATTGTTCTCGATGTCATGATGGGCCACACCACGGAGGGCTTCGAGGTCAGCCGCATGCTGCGCACTCACCGCACGCTGGGTGGGGTGCCCATCCTTCTCGTAACCGGTATCTGTCGCGAACTCAATCTGCCGTTCTCATTCGAGACCGACGACACGTTCCTGCCGGTGACCCGCGTAGTTGAGAAACCCGTCGACCCGAAAACACTGTTGCGGCTGGTTGACAGTATTTTGTCCGGTACCAAACAGCCCGGCCGAAAGGTCAAGGAGAACAGCATGGGAACCACGAAGAAAGCGCTCATTGTCGATGACAACCCGGAGTTTGCTGCGAGCGTAGCCGATCTGCTGAAGGGTGACGGCTACCGCGTGGTCACAGCCGGCGACGGGGTGAAGGGGTGGGAGGCCGCACAGAAGGAGAAACCGGACGTAGTGCTGCTGGATGTCATGATGGAGGACTGCAGCGCCGGTCTTGACCTTGTGCGGAAACTGCGGGACGGGGCGGACACGAAAGGGGTTCCCGTATTCATCGTTACCGGTATCCGCAAGCCAGAGACGCTGCTGGAGAGCTACGCGCCTGGTGAAGCGTTCCCCAACGTGAAGAACGTGTTCGAGAAGCCAATGGAGCCCGCCAAACTCATGGCAGCGCTCCAGAGCGTTGCCTGAAGCGGTTGCTTCCGGAAAACCTGCTCACGGGGCCGGGCTGCATGCCCGGCCCCCTGCTATATTTCTCTTTTGCGCATGTCGGCATCCCCCGCACTTCCTCCCGGGAGACACCACCGTGAGCATCTCGCAGGTCCTGCGACACTGCACCTTCGCCGTCGTCCTCCTTGTCACTGTCGTGTGCGCGAAGAAGCAGGTCGAGACCGAACACTTCGTGGTGGTGTTCGACGAAGGTGACGAGTACTGGGCACACGAGGTTATCCGTACCGCCGAAGATGTCTGGGGGAACCTGGTTACCGCCTATGAACTTCAGGACGAATACAAGAAGATCGTGATCTACGTCGAAGACGCGGGGGACTACGCGGAGGGGTTCACGTTCCCTGGCCGCAACCGCATAACGGTCGGTACCACCGCGCTCGACTACGGTATCCGCAGCAGTGACAACTGGATCCGCAACGTGCTGACGCACGAGATGTCACACGTGTTCTCGATCAAGGCCGCCAACCGCGACGGGTTCCTCAAGTACTGGTCGGTGGGCCGTTCGTCGGCTTTCCAGAACCCCGATATCTCGGCGGCGTTCCACTACCGCGATCTCAACGCGCCCCAGTGGTGGCTCGAGGGCGCCGCGCAGTACGGCGCATGGAGCAACGGCAACGACCTGTGGGACACCCACCGTGACATGCTCCTGCGCATGGCCGCGCTGGAAGGCGATCTTCTCGATGAAGTGGAAATGAGCGAGTTCGACAGCCGCCACGGGTTCTACCCCGAGATGACCTACAACCAGGGATTCTCGATGATGCTCTATATCGACTCGGTGTACGGCGCCGACGCCGCGCATCAGATCGCGAAGAGCAAGTCGATGTTCCATTTCAGCCACTCGCTGCGCGCGGCGGTTGGCCGCAACCAGCATCGCCTCTACAAGGAGTGGAAAGAGTGGCTTCTGCGGAGGTACGAAGCGGTCGCGACGCCCATCCGCAGCGATCTGCGCGAGGGCCGAGTAGTGTATGACGGCGGGTTCTGGGACTGGTACGGTGTGTACGCACCCGACGGCAAACGCGTGGCGTTCGTGTCAAACCGGGGCTATGACGTGGCCTACACGCGGCTGTACATACTGCAGCCGGAGAGCGGAGAGCTTCAGCGGATTCGCTCGCGCGGGACCACCCCGCTCCGGGCGGCGTCAAGCGGCCCGGGCTACACGTATCGCCCGGGAGTGTTCCCCGGCCCCGGCGCCGTGCGCCCTTCCTTCGATTCGCATGTCGGCCGCGCTGGGCAGGACAGCAGGCCCGCCGAAGGGCTTGGCACACCGCCCGTGTTCTCCCGCGTGGCGTGGAAACCCGACGGCGGCGCGGTGTGCTACGCGCGCCGCGAAGAGGGCAGTGTGTACCGCGACCTGTTCGCCTACGATTTCGCCCGCCGCCGCGAGCGTCAACTCACCTGGCAGGCCCGCGCTCGCGACCCGGCCTACTCCCCCGACGGCGCCACTATCGCCTTCGTGTACAACGACCGCGGCACCAGCCAGCTGGCGCTGATCGACAGCACGGGCGGCACGCCGCGCCTTCTTACCAATTTCAACAACGGCACCCAGTTGTACAACCCGAGCTGGTCGCCCGACGGTACGCGGATCTACGTCGGGATCCTGCACGAGAAGAACCGCGACATCGCCGTCGTCAAGGCCAACGCGTCTCCGTTCGAGCGTCTCCGCGCCATCACCGACAGCACGTTCTTCGTCGACTCGCTCGCCTGGCAGGACGACCTCGACCTGGCGCTTGTGGTGCACACACCCGCCGATGAGCGTGACCCGTGCGTGTCACCCGACGGCAGGTACTTGTACTACTCTTCCGACCGCACCGGCATATTCAACATTTACCGGATGGACCTGCAGAGTTGGCAGGTGGAGCAGGTGAGCAACGTGCTGGGCGGCGCGTTCGCGCCCTCGGTGTCGCCGGACGGCTCGAAGGTGTTGTACACGGGGTTCCACGCGGCCAACTACAGTATCTACGAGATTGGGGTGGAGGAGACGACTGCGGTCGAAGACATGCGGTACGTACGCCGTGGTGATTACCGGCCGCGGTTCGATACGAAGAATCTGCTCTTCTCGGGCAGCCCGTCCAACGGCCAGTATCGCCTCGGCGAATACAAGCCCCGGCTCACCCTGTGGTGGCTCGAACCGTACCTCTCGTGGCAGCCGACGTATATCACCGACTCGGTGGGGCTGTCGCAGATGCGGATAGGGATGGCGGGGGCGGTGGGTGAGCTGCACGGCAACATCAGGCTCAACGGGTCGGCGTACCTGTCGAAGGATTTCGAGAATGGTGCGGGGCCGAGCTGGGGCGGAGATGCGGTGCTGATGCTGCGGACACCGTCGCTGTTCGGCGAGAACCGCGATTTCAGGCCGGAAGCCTACGTGTTCGGCGCGCGTGAAGTGGTCCGTGACGAGTATCAGTACCGGCCCGACTTCGTGCCGGGCCGCACCGACTTCACCCGCGTGCCGCCCAACGGGCACTCGCTGCTGAGAGAGGGAGCAGGGACGACGCCCGACACGCTGGTGGGCTACTACGTGGACGCCGCGGAGGGCTTCTACCGTGACGAGCGAACGTTCACCCAGTACGGGCTGAACGCGGGCATGAGCTTCAACCGCTACAACCGCCTGGGCGCCTACTACCGGCGCTTCGATGACCATGTGGACGGTGCGATCGAGGGATACCGGTTCTCGACACTCGGACGCCTGTTGACGCTTCCCTCGGCGCGGTTCGAGAACGTGCAGGACATCACCGATGACCCCGACACGACCCTTGACTACTGGCGTGACACCGTCATGGCAGGACTCGACAGCACCTACAAGGCGGTTGACTATCCGGACCTCTACGACGCGTTCAACATCTACAACGAACACCGCGTCGGGCTCATGTACCAGTTCACCAACGTCGGCCCGGCATTCAGCGTTCCCTCGCGGATCGACTACTTCGCGCTTGGCGCGGAGTTCGTGCGCAGCGGGCTCACCGTCGATGCGTACTACGGGGGCGGGGCCGACACGCTGATTGAGCGTGAAGGCGCCAGCGACCTGTTTGTGAACTTCGGTCCGGACGGTGCGCAGGTGGCGCACAACACGTCCATAGAAGAGCAGAAGGATTTCTTCGGGCTGCAGACGGCGCTCTACGAACGGTTCCCACTCCCTGGCAACCGCGCCATGAACGCCGCACGCCGTCCGCTGCGCTCGGGCCACTTCTTCTCGTTCAGCGCCTTCTTCGGGTCGCTGAACCGCACACTGCGGTCCGAGGCCAGCACCTACCCGCTCGAGTACCGCTACGCGCATTTCCTGCAGGCGTATCCCTATTCGTTCAACCCGCTCGATACCGTGTGGCGTGAAGGGCGGTTTGCGGTCGACCGCTACAACGCGGCGGGCACGTACCTCGGGGTCGATTCGGTCCCGTATACGTACCTCGCCGACTCCACCGCTGTCGATATCATGTGGGGCAACGGTGTGGTGCACTACTCGGTGGAGTACACGATCGAGCTGCTGCGCGGGCTGAGTGCTCCGGGGCCGGGAGTGATGGTGCGGGGGCTGTTCCTCACGCCGTTCTTCGAGACCGCCTCGATCTGGAACCGCGACTGGCGCGACTTCACGGTCGACCTGCTCTCGCCGTTCACGCGGGCGGACGGCACGATCGAGTGGCGCGACTCGTTCCTGCGCGACTGCGGTCTGCGCACCGAACTGCTCCTGAGCTTCGCGCACAACTGGAACCTTCTGGCGACGTTCACCTGGGCGTACCGCCTCGACCTCGACGATGCGCTGCTCGACTACGAGCGCGAGGGCAACCGGCTGACACTCACGTACCTCGACAAGAGCCGGTTCAGCCTCAACATCCACGTATGGTAACGCGAAAGGTCTTCACATGAACCCGAGAATGGCGGCAGTCCCGGCCGCGCTCGCCCTGCTGGCAGGCGCATGGTCGTGCAGCGACAGCACCAAGACCATTGTCACCAACGACGTGTTCGTGTACGATACTCTCTACGCCGACACGCTGTACGACACCACCGTGGTGCACGACACGCTCATCGAGCCGGTCACCGTGTGGGACACGATGTTCGTTGCGTCGGGGCGTCCCACACCGGTGCTGTTCGGCCTGGTGTACGACGTCTCGTTTCTGTTCGACACGTCCGGTGCGCCCGCCGACAGCCTGTACGGCGGCCTCACCTGCTTCTCGAACCCCGCGCGCAAGGACCTGCAGGTGTTCGCGAACGCCGACTCGCTTCCGCTGGCCCAGACCCAGTCGGCGTTCATCCTGCACAACGTCCTCGACAACGTGCTGTTCGGTGATGTGTTCCTCGGACTGAACAGCACGGCACTCGTTGCCAGCACGCTGTACGAGAACTGGGTGCGCCGCGGTACGCAGTACGCATTCGAGGCGGTGGTGCCGGTCTACCCTGCCGACACGCTGGCGCCCGTGGAGTTCGATACGCTGCGCGACACGGTCGGTGTACCGCCGCTCGTGGATGCGTTCGTGGTGGATGCCGGGGCAGGGTCGATAGTCCCGAGTATCGGCGCTCTCGGCTCGGAGCAGAGCTACTACGTCGTGCCCGGCGCCAGCGCGGTGAGTGTATCGTGGAGTGAGCGGGCCGATTTCTACCTGGTGACCGCCTACAAACTGGTGCTGAGCATGTACGGCGCCACCGTGGTCGAGGAACCGTACGACACGATAGTCACCAACCCGGCAACGGCCTATCGCGCCGGGTACTTCTCGATTGCCACGGGAAACACCGACTACGACATTGCCGAGGTGGACGTGGTGGCGATCAACGGACCGGCGCCGGGCTCGTGGGACACGCTGCCCTCCTTCGACGGGCGTGGCGTGCTGCTTGGCGTGCACTACGACTACGCGTACGCACTGATAATCCCCGAGGGGAGCCTGGTGCTGCCGAAGTGTGCCGCTTCGAGTGCCACGTTCGCGCTTGACCGGCGTTCACCGGTGGAAGCGCTCACCCGGGCGCTGCAGAGGGAATAGGCTGGGACGTGCCGCGAAGAGCTGAGAAATGCTTCTCTTCACACTCGTCGCTCCGCACGCCGCACTATTCCTCGTAGTACTGGCTCGCCGGGTCTTCGCGCCACGCCTTGAGCAGGCGCGTGCGGCTGGGGTGCTTCAGTTTGCTGATCGCCTTGGTTTCGATCTGCCGCACCCGCTCGCGGGAGATGCGGAATATCTCCCCGATTTCCTTGAGTGTCTTCACCCGCCCGTCGTCGAGCCCGAAGCGCATGGTGACGATCTCGCGCTCCTTGTCGGCGAGCGAGTCGAGCACTTCGCGGATCTGGTCGCGCAGTCCCAGCACCGACAGCCTGTCGGCCGGATTCTCGGCACTCGGGTCTTCGATGTACTCCCCGAATGTCGCTCCGCCGTCCTTGCCCACTTCCATGTCGAGCGAGATCGGGTCGAGTGAGTACTCCAGCGCCATCTGGATCTTGGCAACCGGGCAATCCAGTTCCTTGGCAATCTCTTCGGGCGTCGGCTCGTGCCCGTACTCCATCACCCAGCGCCGCACCGTGCGCAGCGCGCGGTTCACCAGGTCCTGCGTGTTGGCCGGGATCCGGATCGCCTTTGACTTGTCGTTGATGGCACGCGAGATTGCCTGACGAATCCACCAGGTGGCATACGTGCTGAACCGGTAGCCACGGCGATAGTCGAAGTTCTCCACCGCGCGAATCAGCCCGCGGTTGCCCTCCTGGATCAGGTCGATAATCTCCATGCCGCGCATGGTGTGCCGCTTGGCGATGCTTACCACCAGCCGCACGTTTGCTTCGATTATCGCGCACTTGGCCGCGTCCCGTTCATGCTCCCAGTGGCGGAACTCGTCCATCGTCTTCGCTTCGCCCTTCTGCTCCAGGTAGCTCAGCAGTTTGCCGAGTAGTTCCTGTACCTGCCGGGCGTTGAGCGGCAGTGTCCGGCACTGCTCGAGACTGAGGGCCGAGAGCGTCCGCGCCTTCTCGCGCAGCTTCGCTCGCTGCGGCTTCGACGAACTCCTGGCGGCCTGTGCCAGAAGGTGTTCAGACTGCGTGTTGCGGCGACGGATCTGCGTCATCGCCTTCAGAAAGCTGTCCTTGACTTCCTCGGCGGCTTCAGGATCACTTGCCTGCTCTTCGTCGAGCCGCAGCACGTCCGCGGGTTCCAGTTCGCCGTGACGGAGTCGTTCGGCCAGAAGGTAGAGGGTGTCGAGGGCAACCG
>CAZJJT010000073.1:11662-12877 GCA_964546395.1 uncultured Fibrobacterota bacterium | reverse complement strand
CAGGTACGGCGGATGCTCAACGATGGTGAACACCTCACTGGAGGCGCACTTCTTGTCATCCGCCCAGTAGTCCCACGCCTGGTACCAGCACACCGATATGTGGCAACTGTCGCCGTACACGTCGTAAGGTAACGGGCATCGGAACCAGTCATTTCCCGCACTTGTCGAATCACCGAGGATAATCCACTCGACAGATCTTGTCGCTCCGTCACACACGAGCGACTTCGATGCGTACGACGGCGCTCCGCCCGTGTACGTACAACCCACAAGGAGGTCGGTCCCGCTGGTGCAGGCGGCGCCTGCCCGAGGGTGGATGATCGTGAGTTCAACGTCGTTCTCAGAACAGCCGCCACACACGACTGCCACCGCAACTGGGCCGATCAGCGCGTACGGCCATCGGTAAACGCGCTTCATGGCGCCAGCCCCTCGTCACCCAGCCATACACCAGCCGGACTGAGTTGTATCGAAAGGCAGTCCGGCAGAGCCGCAGGCGGCGCAGTGTGCTTGGGAACGCCAGCCTTGAGATTGGCCTGCAGAAACTCCTCGTACCAGGCGGGCGGGGGCGTTCGGCAGGTCTCGATTGCCGCGAGCGAGAGTAGCGGGCCGTTGGCACTGTCACTGCTTTCGTAGACAATGTCCGCCTGCGCCAATCCGGGTACCACCAGGTCCGCTCCGTAGGAGAACGTCATCCGTACCGTGTCCCGGGTATGCCTGCCGACAAGCGTGACCTGGTCGCACGTACTGCTGATGTCAACATCGTACCGGACGCTGTCAGCGGTGTCCCGCTTGCACAGGAATGACGGCACATGGTAGTCTTTGACCCGCTTTCCGTTGCACCACAGGAACTCGAACAGGTTCCCGAAGCAGTACTCGGTCAACATGCACATGCTCCCGGAAGAAACCGTGAGGACGGGACTCACGGGGATCGTGGCACGCAGGTCTTCGTTGTACCGGTCGAACGTCAAGCACCCGCTGGCGGGGGTACCAATCGGTCCTTCCGGGATATTCCTTAGTACGTAGCCCACGAGATATCGCCACGTGCCCGTGATGCCCGTTCCCGAACCCATTCGCACGAAGTTCCTGCCGTTGTAATAGACCGTGTCGCCGCTGGAGGACAACTCGACATCGGGTTCAGCAAGAAACAGCGTATCACCGAAGAAGTAGTACTTCAGGGTGTCATGGCTATTGGTGACAGTGTCAAAGAAGGTTGCACTG
>CAZJJT010000073.1:0-11652 GCA_964546395.1 uncultured Fibrobacterota bacterium | reverse complement strand
CACTGCAACCCTCCAACGTGCAGCAGTGCGGTACGGCTGTGTCCGCCGTGTATGTCTCGATTGTCGAGTCGTTGAGGACACGATACGTGCGGTTCCAGACCGCACTCCCACCCGGGGGCGGCACGCTGTCATCGTCCGAGGGGTTGCTGCTGCCGGTGCATGTCAACAGCGTGCACACGGCGCACACAATACCGCCGGGCAGTGCTCTTCTTCCAGGTACTACTGCCATGATTCGCGCCCTTCACCAATGTACTATATGCGCCACCGTGCTCAGCCTCGTCTCCACACTACTGTGCAGGGTCGGCCACCAGTCTCCACGGCAGGTTCAGGTCGATCATCGCTCCCCGCACCCCCTGCAACTCCGCCGGCGACACGTCCCGGAACTCGATGTCGCATATGAGACGCACTGTCGGCCTTCTGGCAGCAAGCGCCTGATTCAGTACGTCAACCCCGCGCTGTTCCCACTCCCAGACATCCGGCATCCCGCCGAGCAGGTCTTCGACCGCTAGGTCTGGTGTTTCGGCTTCTGCCAACAGGACCAGGTCGCCCTGGGTGTTCTGCACATAGATGCTCAAGCGAACCAACTCATGTACCACCCTATTGAGGTTGTCATATTCGCTCTTCGCCTGGAACGACAGGAGATGGGCTGAATCACTCACGACAATGCTCTTGATGACGGTACCTGACGGGGTGAACGAATTGAGGGTGCTCCACATGTACTTCTGAAGATCCCAGTCCATCACCCCTACCAGATGCGCCTGCCCAGTCGAGTGCTGGGCAGGCGGTGCGGGCGTAACGGCAACTGAAGTCCGGTAGGCGCCATTGACGACGATGCTCTGAGTGCATGACACCACAATCGAACACGCCATGCACAGGCCCAGGCTTGGCGTGGCCAGGCGGGCCCGGGAACTACCTCTGTGTCGCACGCTCATGGGCGACTTCCTCCCGCAACACGTCCAGTTCCTGCTTCATCCTCTGGTTCTGCTCTTTCAGCGAGATCATGTACAGCGTGAGTTCCTCAACCTTGCGCAGAAGAATGCTGTGCATCTTGCCGACGCTGAGGCCGTCCTTCGCCACCTCCTCCTCGCTTGGAACACCTGGCAGGCGCTTGTGTGCAGCGATATGCGCCTTGACGGCCTCGATTTCAGGAAGCGCGTAGGCGCCATCGAACACATCATCCGCCCATTGGTCCACTGTGACCACCAGTTCGCGGCATCCCACTGAACCCTCGACCGCCAGCAGGTACAGCCCCGGGTCGTCGGTGCCAATACCCACTCGACCATCTGACTTGAGACTGAGTCTTCGTGTGCTGTTCGTCCAAAGTTCGAGGTCTTTGTGCGTGTCATCCCAGTACACCCCGTTGTTCCTTGCCGCGGACTGCGTGTAGACCAGATAGTGGCTCTGTGCCACAGCGCTAAGGATCTCACCGTTGACGTATGCCGGCCCGTCGACCGCCAGCATGTAGTTCTCGGGCACAAGGCCGCCAACAGCCACCGCACCGGGGTACCCGATGCCGGCGCTGGTCTGCTGCCACTGCGACGGACTGAATGCCACACCGCCATGGCTCAGCGTTCCGGAGAAGTCGATACTACCGTTCACACGCAGTGAACGGTTCTGGTCAGGTGTCCCCACCACCACGGCGCCTGCCGTGGCTTCAGACAGCGGTCCCGTTCCCCCTGGCATCATGACAATGTTGCCGGCGCCCGGATCCTGCAGCGTTTCAGCATTACCGCCTTCCAGCGTGATACGGCCGCCCGCGTTCAGCCCGTCACCACCAGATAGAACCAGGTTAGCGCCGTCCTGCTCCGTACTGAAACCACCGATCGTCGACGCACGCATTGGCGCGGGTGCTTCGGGCGTACCGATGTTGACACTGGCGACAACTTGCTGGCTGTGTTCCGTGGTTTGCCCCGGCATGATCTCGACAGCACCCGATTCGGCGTAGTTGCCTCCGGCCCGTAGATGCACCCGGGCACCGTCAAGACCGTCGGCGCTTGTTCCAGCCTGAAGAACGATGTCATTTGGGGCCAACACAACCAGACGCTGGTCCGCGCGCTGATTCTCATAGCAGAGCTTGATCCACTCAGGGCTGCGCGCAACCATACTTTCACGCACCTCGTCAATCTTTCCATCGAAGCCCATACGTTCTTCAGGTGAAGAAATGACTACCTGTCCATCGCCGGCGCGAAAGGCGCCGGGAGGAGTTGTGAACTCAGCAACCTGTTGACCATCGGCAAACATGCGAAGGACACCGTCCGCGCTGCGTGCGACGGCAACATGCGTCCATCGGTGCGCCGTGAGTGCCCCTGGGTGGTAGAACCAGTGGTCTCCCTCCGTGGCAACAAGAGCAATCAGTTGCGTACCCAGGAACTGCATGCCGAAGCCGGCTGTCGGCCACCACTGGAAGTTCCCAACCACCCACTTCTGCCTCAGGTCTCCGTCGGAGTCGTCCCAATCCATACGTACCGCATCGGCGTATACCCACGCCGATAGCGTGAACTCCACGACATCTCCGTCACTTCCAGGAGCAATCACACGGTCAAGCGCAACCTTGTTGAAATGCTGCCCGCGCCCGATCAGCCCTTCCTTCTGTTCGTCCGCCACGTAGTCATCACCGTTGTGCCCACTTCCACTCGCGTCGGCGTACGCACCGACCGTACCAACTCCCGGAGCACCGTCGTGAAGGTGCCAGACAGCAGCGAAGCCGTTGTCGGGACTGAAGACGACGCCCTGACTGGTCACGTCAACTGCATCGTTCTTGCCCCAATACATTGTGATGTGGTCCTGCGTGCTGCTACCCTCCACCTGGGGGATGAGGACCCACACGGCGGCCACACCTTGGTCCGGTTCCCAGACTTCGACCTCGTACGCAAGGAACGTTCCGTCGCTATCGAGGAAGCGCAGGTCTCGACCATTTTCCGCTGCGTTCGCGAACACGAAGTTGGTGTGGTCGAGGCGGATGAGAAGCGGGAAGTTGCTGACATCCGTAGCAACATCGGCGCCGGACGCAGTGGTGTTAAGAGCGACGCGCTGCGAGTACCGCCACTGGCTCAGGTCTTCTCCGGCGGCGCCGACTGCACCCAGCAGCAATGCTATGCCCACCAACGCGCTGACAGCAAGGGCCTTGGACATGATGTATTCCTTCGCGGTACGTGTGTTGAGAGAACTGGCTGTAAAAATAGGGGGGGGGCAGAAGTCAAGAAAAAAGTGTGCCCGAAGGGGTATGTGGAAGGGCTGGTGGACTGAAGCTCCCTGCGGGAGGTCCGCTTCGTACCCTGCGATGTATACTGACAGTGGTGAGCAACATCTACATTGCGTTGACCTGCGAGTTCAACGGCGGCCGCCTGGGTCGAGGTCTGGCCAGCCGTTGCCACCCATGCGTGATGAGTCCGTCAGTGAAGAGGACCTCGATCTGCGCACGATGAGCGACGAAGAATTGGTCGCCTGCTGCTTCCTCAACGCCACGCACCGCTCACCATCCACGAACCACCGGCACGGGTTGCAGTTGAGGCAGGCGAGAATCTCGCGGCCGTCCTGTGCCTTGGCGGCCCACTCAGGGTCAACCAGCATCGCGCGGCCAATCGCGGTCATGTCAGCGAGGTCGCGGCTGAGGATGTCTTCGGCCTGCTGGGGCGTGCGGATGCAGTTGACCGCGATCACCGGGACGCGCACGTGCCTGCGGACTTCAGACGCCATGTACACGAACCAGTTGTGGCCAAACCCCCCGGGCGCCTCCACCGCGGCGCCACCCCCCAGGCCCGAGGACACGTGCAGCAGGTCCACCCCGCTGCGCTCGAGTTCCTGTGCAATAGCAGCCCCGTCATCAAGCGAAGGCTCGTTGCCGCCCATGCGGTAGCCAAGGATGAAATCGGCACCGACGGCAGCCCGGACCTTCCGCACCACCTCGGCGCCGAACCGCATGCGCTTCTCGCGGCTGCCGCCGTAGCTATCGGTGCGCTGGTTAGCGACCGGTGACATGAACTGGCACAGCAGGTAGCCGTGCGCGCCATGCAACTCAACCCCGTCAATACCCGCGTGCTGTGCCCGCAGCGCGGCATCGACGTACTGCTGCTGCACTGCACCGATCTCTTCGGTGCTCATCGCCCGGGCGCGGCGCTTCTCCTCGTACACATCCGACGGCGCCAGGGACGGCTCACACACATCCAGGGGAGTCCTGCTGCCTGCGTGGTGAATCTGCACAAGCACCACCGCACCATGCCGGTGGCAGACATCCGCGAGCCTGCGGAGTCCCGCAACATGCGTGTCGGACCAGAGCCCGAGCTGGCTGCGGGCCAACCGCCCCGCCTTGCTCACCGCATGCGCTTCAAGGATGACCAGCCCCGTGCCGCCCCGCGCGAGCGCCTCGTAGTGCGCAACGTGCTTCTCACTCACCAGCCCCTCGTCATCGCCCCACCCGAAGCACACCATGGGCGGCATGACGATACGATTGCGAATGGTACGGCCGGCGATGGTGATCGGCGCAAAGAGCGGTGACATCGTGCACTCCAGTACGGCTGAGAGAGTTCCGGAAAATAGGCCCGGCACCCGCTACCTGCAGAGACACGGGAGCAGCAACGCTGCATTCGCCAGGCCCCGGTCTGTCACCAGGACCAGCCCGCGCGCTGAAGAGAGCGCGTCGTGCGGCACCCGCCGCCCGTCGATGGCGTACACCGCTCCCCGGTCGCTCGCAACCCTGCGCGAGGCACGCACCGCGAGGCTGCGCACCACAGCCCCTGTCACTGGTCCTATCGGCTGCGTAGAGACCACGATATTGTCGAAGTAGCGTTCCTGCAGCCTGGTAGAGCCGGAGTTCCAGTAGTTCTCGAAGAACACGGCGTTGATTGCGTAGTCGGTGTAGGTCCCGACGAAGTCGAGTGAGTCTCGCCGCGCCTCGAGGGTACCGTCGATCCAGAACTCCTGCACCCCGTTGCGCACACCGGGGTCGTTGAGCCGGACATGGTGCTCCACGCAGTACCACACACCGCTGTGGTCGGTCGCGAACAGCGGCGTGGTGCCGCTGCGGTTGCCCAGCCAGTGGAGGTTGTCGAAGTCGTTGTAGGTGGTGCACTGAACCACTCCCCCCTCGATACAACTGGCGGGGTCGAGCAACAGGTGATCGTGCGAATCGCTCCACAGGTGCGCAATCATCGCCTGGCGCCAGTCAGAAGCGCTTGTGAACACGGTCGCCCGCGAGAGCTTGGCCGGACTCCCCTCCCACCCGTCCTGCATCTTCAGGTACATCCGGTACCAGATCTCGCGGAAGTCCTCGGTGGGCCGTATCTGCTGCTTGTTCATGTAGCTGTTCGGGTTGCGGCCGAACGCGAGTTTCATGCCCCCCGCCCCCACTTCGCCCTGCTGGAAGATTGTCCGCACGCCGCGCGAGCTGTCGAGCCCAAGACCGTCCATCACCACGAAGTCGCCGCCGTTGTCGCCGTACTCGAAGTAGCGGCCGGTCTGCACCATGGGGTCGGTGCTCTCGAAATCGTCGCAGAATATCCATTCGGGATGGTCGACCTGCCAGTTGTCGCACTCGCCTGCTTCGAGGCCGACACACAGCGCCCCTGCAAACGTGACCGCGACGGAGACAGCCAGCACCCAACGCACACCTGTGGCCATGGTACCTCCCCGGGGAGTATGGGTATCTACCGGTAATCTAACTCCCGTGGCGGGGAGCAGTTCAACCCGATGCGCGGTCGCTGTCGGCGAGGTGCGCGAAGAACCCCCCGAGATCCTGTCCCAGCCGCTCGTACGATTCCTGTGTGAATGGGCGAGTCTTCCCGCTGAGCCGGTCGAAGCACGTCACCACCGAACACTCAATGGTGAAGGCAGGGCATCCGAACCGATCCTGGAACCACTCCGGCGCACGTTTCTTCTCCTGGCTGCTGCGGCCGTTCCACCAGACCTCGCGCAGGCCCGCACACGAGAGAAGCTCCCCGAACAGCTCCGGCTTGCTGGCGTCGGGCCCCTGAAGCCTGGCGGTCTTCATGTCGGGGTTCTCGGGCAAACAGTCGAGGTCGGCAAGGATGTTGTGGTTACGCCACATGCCGCCGCCGTGGATATCGAGCATCATCGCCATGCGTACGCCCTGCGACTCCTGCCCTTCGAAGAACGCCTCGACACCTTCCTGCTCAGGCCCCCTGTTGACAAACCAGCACCGGTTCGGGTTCGTCCGCCGCGCGTCGCTGCCGTTGGTGCCGTGCACGGCACAGTCGATGTTGAGAATCGGGACCCAGTAGAACACCATGCGCCTCAGGATGCCCGCGGTCTCGCCGCTGGCGCTGAGCCGGTGCAGCTCTTCCAGACACGGCATCCCGAGCCTCCCGCCCATCTGCTCCAGCGGCGAGTGCTGGCCGCACAGCAGCACTACCCCCTGCTTGCCTTCGAGCGGCGCCGCCGTGTCCGTCAACGTGACCACGTGAACCGGATTGCCGAGCGTACTGTGGGCCACCACCTCCACCGACGCGCCCAGTTCGCGCGCGCGGGCAAGGTCGCGGTCGCGTTCGGTGGCCGCGTAGACCGGCGCGTTGGCAACGTACAGCGGTCCCTCGCGCTCGGGCAGCTCCACCATGCCTTCACGTTCGCCCCACGCTCCCCGTCCCGCAACCACCATCGGCACCATGGTCCAGTGCATCCGGTCGGGTGACACGAACACCGTGCTGCCCATCTCGCCGGTGTGGCGGAAGTGTACGCGCCGGATTGCCGCGCTGTCGAGTCTGAAGAAATGCCAGTAGTTGCTGGTGGCCCCGAACACAACTCCTGGCGAGACACTGACCGTATGGCTGTCGAGCATGCGCGAAGACAGGCAGCTGCCGCAGTCGAACTCAGCATCGGTCTTCCCGCTCTCCGGCAGGTCATCGAACAGCCGGTACTCTGTGCTGTTTGCCACGAACAGCTCGTGCACGATCCCATTCAGCGGCAGTGTCCGCTCCGGTCCGCATCCCGCGGCGACCGCACTGGGAACCGCGCGGAGCCCGGGCGCCGCGAACTTCCCTACCATGCCCACGACATGCATCCCCGGTCCCGGCTGCTGGCCCACCAGCAGGCGCACGTGGCACTCGTCGCCTTCCTGCGTGTCCCATGGCGTACGCAGTGTCACACCCACCCAGAAGGGCCTGCCCAGGTCGACCATCGACTGCAGCGCGAACCGTGACTCCGCCGCCGCCAGCGGTTGCGCGTCGCCGTTGCGGCGCAACTCCCAGCGCACTACGCCCCAGCGTGTCAGTGAGAGTGTCCAGCGGTACCTGCCGTTCGATTCGGCCCGGGCGATCACCTGTGACGGCGTGCCCTGGTCCCAGAACAGCGGTGAAGACTCGGCGACACGCTCGGGGCTGTCATCGGTAGTCGCTTCCACCGACAGCATCGACACGTGCGCCCGCACGAACGCTTCGGGGTAGAAACCGGCAGGAAATGCTACACGCGTGCCCGGGACCGGGTCTGCAAGCCTCAACAGCTCCAGGTCATCTGGTGTCTCTGGTTTGGTAAACGATCCTGCGCTCAGTTGCTCCTCCTGTACTGGTCGTGGCTCGAACATAGCATCCGCGGGCAGTACCCGCTTCTCTCAATGCGAGTCGCGCACCGGTGAGTCCTACGAAACGGTCTGCTGCAAGCACGCCTGCGCGGGGCTGAACCACCCGCAGATCTCCTTCGCGATACAGCCACCCATCGCGCCGTGCCCCCGTAATCCCTGGCTGCGCAAACGCACTCACCGTGCGCCATGCCCGCTCTTTCAACGTATCGGCCAGCACCGAACTCCCGTCCATGTCCCCATAGCCGAAATCGATCCCGGCGGGCGACCGGCCCGTGAGCGCTGCGTAGAACGTGTACGTGTTGAGTGTCGTGCCCGTGTCGTCCTGGTGGCAGTCAGCTCCCCCGTCCACCCAGCAGGCGAACTCCTCCAGCCCCAGGGGCGGCCGCTTGCGCATCCCCCACCACACCACACCCACGGGCACGATATACGCGCCGACTTCGGCGGCAATGGCGTTGTGGTTGTTGAGACAGTACAGGTATGAACCCAGCTCCTGTGTCGGGTAGGTCCAGGGCATGTACAGCGCGGTCTGTGCGCCCGCAGCCTTGATCTCCACGTCGAATTTACGCACCGCCTGGAAGAATCGTGCCGTGTCGATAAACGGATCGTTGTCCGCCTGCAGCACCACGACATCATAGTTGCCGCTGCGAATCTCGCTCACCGCGTTGGTGACATCGTACAACTCCAGCAGTTCGGTCCCGCCGGCCCACTCGAGTGTCGTCGTGATGTTCAGCGCAGGGCTTCCCATTGCGCATATGGACTTGACATGGTTGTGGAGCCCTCCGGTGAACCCCGTGTAGCTGTTTCCCACAAAGAGGATGCGCTCTCCGTCTCCGATGGGAATGACCGCACACGCGCTCCCGGCCGCCACTGTCAGCACCTGCAACAACATCCGCATGTTCATCGCACTCCTCCGTTGGGTTTGCCGCCGCGCGCGGCGAGTTCCGCCGCGGCATGAATGCCCACCTCGAACACTTCGCAGACCCGGCCGCCGTCGTCCGGCGACAGGGTGAGCCGCACGTACCGCCCCCTTTCGGGCACGAAACTGCGGTAGGTCTCGCGAGTTCCGCGGCCCCGCAGTTCTCCTCTGTCAACCTCTGTGTAGCATACACCATCTTCCGACACCGATATCGCCGCGCCAACCCGCGTGTTCCGGAGCGAATACCATACCAGGGTCAGCGACTCCACCGTGCGCGCCGAGCCGAGGTCGTAGACGAGCGACTGCTCGCCCGTCGATGACGGGCTCCACCGCGTGGCCAAGTCGCTGTCGACGGTGTGGCGTGGGCCGTGCGCCTCCCTGCTGGACTGCGCACTCACACCGCTCACCGACACGCACGGACGGTCACTGTGCCAGCTCATGTCTCGCGTGACACCATGCGCCGCCGGGTCGACAGGCTCGGCAGGCGAAGCCGCTCCGAGAACAACAACGGTGTCGCCGGGGCGTGTGTCGGAAGCGACTTCCCACAGCGGCTGAGCGCCGAGCGCGCCGCCGCGCACGCCTGGTGCGTGTGCGGCGGCAGCAGGCGTGTGCGCGACGGTGGCAATTGGTTCCGGCGTCGCCGCGCGAGCGGTGTTGGCTGCCGGCACCGCATGCACCAGCGTCCACCCTCCCGACTCGGCGTGGCGCCGAGTGTCCTGTTCGACTGCAGTCGGCATATCCGTGCCCACACCGGCCACGTGCACCGGCCCGGTCCCGAAACACACCACTCGCCCGTCACGAAGCGCCACCACGATGTTGCCCGAGCGGTCGATGCACAGACCGTTGCGCAGCGGCTCCACCGGCAGCGTGTCGCTCCACAGAAGGGCGCCGGCCTGCTTGCTGAACAGGCCCACCTTCCAGGTGGAGGCCAGCAGCTTCTCCTTCCAGTCTCCCCACCCCGCACCGTCATCGTCGCGGTACGCAATCACCACTGCGTTCTGCGCCACGGCCATCGCGTTCACCTGGATGTCCATCGGGCCCCAGCGCCGTGTCCACCCGTCATTGACCACCCGGCTGCCGAGGTGCTGCGGATAGCTCGTGCCGGCATTGGCCGTGCGCTGCCCGGAGAGGAACGTCTCGGCCGCATCCGCATCCCAACCGCATACGCCGTCGATTCCACTCGTCGCGAGCACCATCACATCGTCGTCCCACACCGGGGGCAGGATGCCGTTCTCGTACGTGTACGGCGCCACTTCGGGATACAGCGCAGTGCCCGACCCGTCGAGTTCCAGGAACGAGTAGATCGCATACCGCAGGATTCCCCCGAATTCCTCGGTGCCCGTGCGCTCGCTGTGGTCGGACCAGAAGAAGCGGCCACCGTACATCACGAACCGGTCACGGAACACCGCGATGTCGGCCCCCGGCAACCCCTGAGCTTTCCCGCTCCAGACTTCGTCGTCGCAGGCCCCGGGCACCAGCACGCCGTCGCTCAGCCGAAGACTGAACGTGCCGCGGTTGGTCGTTGACAACCAGAGCCTTCCGCCAGCCACTGCCATCCCGCCGGCAGCAGTCCTGCCGGAGTTCTGCGCGTCGGGCAACGCTGCCAGCGCGTTGTTCTGCCACACAATCTGCCCCGTGCGCGCGTTCAACGCGTAGACATGCGTCCCGTTCTCGGCATTGACCCCGCCTGCCGCCAGGTAGGCAACACTGTCATGCACGAGCACGCCGCCGCTCACGGGCCACGTGCTGGTGAGCATGCCGTGCTGCATGATCAGCCGCTCCGCCGGTGCCGCCCGGAACTTCCACAGCAGTCTGCCGCTGCGCGCCTCACACGCATAGGCATTCCCGTCGCACGACCCGAACAACACCCGGCCCTCCCAGACCGTGGGCGGACTCGCGATGGCGCCGTCGGCGGTGAACTGCCACTCCTGCAAGCCGGTGTTCGTATTGATACAGCGCACCTTGCCGTCCCAACCGCCCAGGAACACGTACTCGCCGACCGCGACCGGCGCCGTGGTCCGCCAGTCGACGTCGTAGGTGTTCACCACCTCTGCGAAATCGGTGTAGTAGCGAACATCGGGGGTGAATGTGAACCTGCGGTTGGGTGTCAGAGAAACCGCTGCAGTCGACGAGCCGGTGCGCTGGTTGTTGCCGCGACAGGCATACCAGTCCTGCGCGGAGACGGTGAGCGGCAGAGCAACGGTAAGGTCCGCAGCCTGCGCAAGACGTTCTCCCTCGACTGCCGCCTGGTTGTGCTGGTACCCACCGGCCGAGCCCATGACCTTGTAGCCGCGCGACGGCATGCTGCAGCGGCACTTGAACGAGGAGGTGATGTACAGCCCGTTGGCAACGAAGGAACCGAGGTCGCAGACCGCATGGTGCAGACCGCTCAGGCCGGGAGTGGCCGCTTGGGTGTTCAGGTCGTAGCTGATCCCGAGTTGCCCGTAGATCTTGCCGGGACCGGCGGTAAACACTCCGCACCCGGGCGCCGACCCCCGGTACGGTGTGAGTGTCGCGCCGGTGGCGGTGTTGAGCAGATTGTCGCGGTGGTAGAGCGTGTCACCGAGGACCATCTGGGCGTAGGGTGAGCCGCTCAGCCAGCTGCTCGCTATCGAATTGAACACGCACCAGAGCACAGCCCCATCGTCGAGAGACAGGGCCACGGCACTGTCCGAACGGCCCGTGGCAATGAACACTCGGCCGTCATGGGCCACCAGGTTGCATTGCGCATTGATCCCGTCGATCGCGTCGTAGCCGCTCGGAATGATGCTCGAGTCGATTGCCACCGCAGCCAGGAATGCGGGCGTGTTGTTCTGCCAGTCCTCCGCGCCGGTACGAAGATCGAGTGCGGCGGCGCGGGCGTTGCGCGAGTAGAACACCACTTTGCCTTCGGCAAGCGCGAAGTGGTTGAGGTCGATTGGCAGGCTCTCGACATGGCGCCACAACGGCTGACGCGCCGCGAGGTCATAGGCCGCGATCTCGGTGCCCCACGAATGCGGCGGATGGTGGCCGGGGAGCTCCGGATGTCCGCCGTAGAACACCGAGTCGATCAGGATCTTGTCGGTCACGACCGCGGGGAAGTCCGCGCTCATGTCAGCTTCGCCTGCCAGCACCACCAGCACATCATCCAGGATCGCTATGCGCCTGATGCCGCCGAGCAGTCCGGTGAACCCGATCCTCCGTTTGATCGCGCCGGTCTCGGCATCCA
>CAZJJT010000072.1:0-13225 GCA_964546395.1 uncultured Fibrobacterota bacterium | reverse complement strand
CGGCACCCGTCAGTGCGCCCGCCTTCTCCTGCTGAACGGCTGCGAGCGCGTGGTGGTGTTCTCGGTTACCCCGCTCGACCGTCCAGACCCCCGACTCCAGGGGGTCGCCGAGGGGTTCGCGAGCCTTGGCAGAGATCTTGCGCCGGAGCACGTGGTGGTGATGGACGGCAGCGGGTTCGAGGCGGGCTACCACACCATGGAACAAGTGCTTCGGGAGCGTTCGTTTGACGGCGCGTTCTGCTACAGCGACGACACCGCCCTTGGTGCGCTGCGCTCGCTGGCCGAACACCACATGCGGGTCCCCGAAGACGCGCAGATAGTCGGGTTTGACAACGTGGAGTACGCGGAGTACGGCTCGAAGCCGTTGACCACGGTGGCGCAGCCGGTGGACGAGATAGCTGAGGCGGCAATCGCACGCTGCGTGGCACGGCTGCGGGCAGGTGACGAGGAGCGGGTACGCACGTCGTTCCCAACGCACCTGGTGGTGCGCGCAAGCGCGCCGATTGCCAGGGCCGATATCAGGGCACAGGTATTTGACAGGAGTCAGGGCTCATGAGCAGAAAACGGTACGCACTGGTGGGCGCAGGCTCACGCGCAGGGATGTACGTCTCGGCGTTGATGGGTTCGCACAGGGACTGCGGCGAACTGGTGGGGTTGTGCGACAGCAATCTGACCCGCATGGCATGTACCGAACGGACACACCGCGAACGTCACGGCGCGCCAGCGGTACCGATGTACCACGCGGCCGATTTTGACCGCATGGTGTCGGAGCAGAAGCCCGACACGGTCATTGTCACGAGCATGGACCGCACGCATCACCAGGACAACTGCCGCGCGATGGAGCTGGGGTGCGACGCGATCACCGAGAAGCCGATGACAATCGATGCCGAGAAGTGCCAGCAGATCCTCGATACGATCAAGCGCACGGGCCGCAGCCTGCGCGTGACGTTCAACTACCGTTACACCCCACGCGCATCGAAGGTGAAAGAGATTATCTCTTCCGGCGAAATCGGCGATATCACCAGCATTCACTTCGAGTGGCTCCTCGACACCAAGCACGGCGCCGACTACTTCCGTCGCTGGCACCGCGACAAGGCCAACAGCGGCGGCCTGCTGGTCCACAAGGCCACACACCATTTCGACCTGATCAACTGGTGGACCGGTTCGCAGCCGAAGATCGTGTATGCGATGGGGCGGCTTGCGTTCTACGGCCGTCAGAACGCCGAGCAGCGCGGCATCACCCGGTTCTACTCGCGGGCCCACGGGTCGGCTGTCGCCGCCAGCGACCCGTTCGCCATCGAGCTGGGCACCGACCGGAACCTGAAGGGGATGTATCTCGATGCGGAGCACGAGGACGGGTATGAGCGCGACCAGAGCGTGTTCGGGTACAACATCTCCATAGAGGACAACATGGGCGTGATCGTGCAGTACCGCAACAAGGCGATTATGACATACAACCTCCATGCCCACTCGCCCTGGGAGGGGTTCCGGGTGATGTTCAACGGGACGAAGGGACGACTGGAGGTTACCACGAAGGAGAACAGCTACGTGTCGGGTTCTGCCGATGACACGAACCTTGCCGGCAACCGCGAGAACGAGAAGGAGATCGAGGTGAAGGTGCCGGGTATCATTCTCCAGCGGCACTGGGGCAAGCCGATGGAGGTGTCGTTCGAGCGGGCGAAGGGCGGGCACGGGGGTGGCGACGTGCGCCTGCTGGACCACGTGTTGCGGGGCGCCGAAAACGACCCGCTTGGTCACGCGGCGGGACATGAGGCCGGGGCGTGGAGTATCCTGACCGGGATTGCCGCGAACAGGTCGATTGCCACTGGGCAGCCGGTGGACGTAGACAGCCTGGTGGCCTGGTGATTGGCAAACAGCAGCATGGCTGAAGGAAGGGGACTGAGGGATGGCACGCAAGACAGCAGAAGCATCGGTCAAGATCGCCTACATCGGCGGCGGCAGCAGGTACTGGGCGTACGAACTCATGAGCGATCTGGCGCTCTGTCCGCGTATCACGGGCGAGCTGGCGCTGTACGATATCGACTACCCGGCCGCGGCCAGCAACGTGAAGGTGGCCGGTGACATCTTCTCGCGGCCCGATGCGAAGACCGCGTTCAAGGTGGTGGCCGCCAAGACGCCAGCGGCGGCGCTCACGGGGGCCGACTTCGTCGTGTGCTCGATCGAGCCGGGCCCTACCCAGATGCGCTACGCTGACCTGGAAATCCCGCGACGCTACGGTGTCGTGCAGCCGGTGGGTGATTCCACGGGGCCGGGGGGAATCCTGCGTGGGCTCCGCTGCGTGCCGACCAAGGCGCACTACGCACACCTTATCATGAAGCACTGCCCGAACGCGTGGGTAATCAACTACACCAACCCGATGACACTGTGCACGGCCGCGTTCTACGCCGCCGAGCCCGATATCAAGACGTTCGGGTGTTGTCACGAGGTATTCGGCACGCAGGGGTTCCTGGCAGGGAAAGTGGCTGAGTGGTACCGGGTGGCACGGCCGCAACGACACGAGATCGTGCTCGACATAGCCGGAGTGAACCATTTCACGTTTGCCACAGCCGCTTCGTGGCGCGGCCGCGACCTGTTCCCGCGACTAACGAAGTGGACTTCAGACGAACGGCTCTTCGCCGATCACACCCGGCAGGCGCGTCAGCGCACACGCAAAGGGCAGTGGTTCTCTTCCGACAAACTCATCGCCCTCGACTTCTATCGCCGGTTCGGCGTGCTCGGCGCGGCGGGTGACCGCCACCTGGCCGAATTCGTTCCCTGGTATCTTCCCACCGAACGCGATCTCCACCGCTGGGGGGTAGTCTGCACGCCGTACGCGTGGCGGCTGAAGCGCAGCAGGCAGGGACGGCGTTGCACCACGTTCAATCGTGCCACGCTGAACCCCTCGGGAGAAGAGGGCGTGGCGCAGATGCTTGCGCTTCTCGGCCTCCAGCCACTCGACACGAATGTCAACCTTCCCAACCGCGGGCAGATGAGTGACGCGCCGCTGGGGGCGGTAGTGGAGACCTATGCGCAGTTCCGCCGCGACAGTATCAAGCCGGTGGTGGCGCGGCCGATGCCGGCTGGGGTGGAGCAGGTGGTGAACCGGGTGATTGGCGTGCAGGAGATGACCCTCGAAGCGGCGATGAACCGCGACAAGGATCTGGCGTTCCACGCGCTCCTCAACGACCCGCTGGTACGTATCCCGACCGACAAGGCCTGGAAGATGTTCGGGGAGATGCTGCGGTACGCGAAGAAGTGTCTGCCCGGGTGGAAGGTGTAGCGGGGGAGTCGAGGGTTGAGCACGGTGTACTTTCGCTCCCGTCAGGGAGCAGACCATGGACCGTGCAGCCGACGAACATCCCACGCAATACCACCCCGACCTGCCCGGACTCGATAAGACTGACATCCGCTGGAACTTCGTCACGCATGCGCTCGAAGGCGGGCTCTATATCGGCGGGCTCGCGTTCGTGGCGGCCAACTCGGTGTTGCCGCGTATCGTGGATCTGCTGGGTGGACCGGCGTGGGTGATCGGGCTGACGCCCGTGCTCACGATGATCGGGTTCAACGTGCTCCCCATCCTCACCGCCCACTTGGTGGAATCGATGGAGCGGGTGAAGCCGCTGCTGATGCTGGCGGGCGTGTTCCAGCGCCTTCCGTACCTGCTCGCCGGCCTCCTGCTGTACTATCTGGGCGATTCGCGCAGCGAGATCGTGCTGTGGGTGGTGGTGGCGACTCCCCTGATGTCGGGGCTGGCCGGCGGGCTGATCGTTACTGCCTGGCAGGAGCTGGTGGCGAAGACAGTCCCGAACAATCGCCGTTCCTCCATCTTTGCCACCCGCAACATCATCTCGGCCGCAATCGGTATCGGCGCAGGCGGGACCGTGGCCGCGGTGCTCGACCAGGTGCCGGGCATCCGCGGGTACGCGCTCCTGCACCTGATCGCGTTCGGGTTCCTGCTCCTGTCATACCTGGTGTTCATGAATATCCGCGAGGGACGTCACGAGCAGCGTTCGAGCGCGGCGCATCGGCGCCTGCGTGACAATGTCGCCGAAGCCATCTCGATACTCGGCGGCGACAGGAAACTGCAGCGGTACGTCACCACCGTGCCGTTGGTGAGCGCGATGTACGTGATGGTGCCGTTTCTGCCGATCTACACGCTCGAAGCCACTGGAAGGCCCGACAGTTTCCTGGGGTTGCTCGTGACCGCCCAGATGGTGGGAGGGATCACGGGCAACGCGATTGCCGGGTACCTGGGCGACCGGTTCGGGGGGCGCAGCGTGATGCTGTTGGGACGCGGTCTGTTGGTGGGCGCGTGCGTATGGGCGGCGACTGCGACCCAGTCGTGGGCGTTCGTGGCGGTGTTCTTCCTGATGGGCTGGGGACTGTCCTCGAACATGGTCGGCCAGTCTACCATGGCCATCGAGTTCTGCCCGTTCCAGAAGCGTTCCACGTACCTCGCGATTATCTCTTCGGCGAATGTCCCGGCCATGCTGCTGTTCTCTCTCGGGGGAGCGTGGCTGCGTGGCGCTCTCGGGAGTTTCCCGGGGGTCGCAGCCGTTGCGGCGGCCCTGCTGGCAGCCTCACTGCTGCTTCTGCTGCGTATCCCCGAACCGAGGAGAGCAGGAGCATGAAGGCCGCAGAGATCCGGGGCATGTTCGACGGACCGGTGGTGCCGCTGGCGCTTCGCCTGTCGCTGCCGATACTTGCGAGCAATCTGCTGCAGTTCCTGTACGCAGCGGTCGACACGTGGTGGATCTCGCGCCTCGACCCGTCCTCGACCGCGCTCCTGGCGGGCACCGGTACGATGTTCCCGCTGTTCTTTCTGATCATGGCCATGGGCGGCAGTACCGCCGTGGGAGTCAGCGCGCTGGTGGGGCGGGCGATTGGGGAGCGCAACCGGCAGATGGAGCGGCACGTGATGCCGAGCGCGCTGGCGCTCGTGTGTGCGGTGGTGGTGCCGGTGCTGGCGATAGGGTACGGCTGGGGTCCCGGCCTGGTGAGACTACTGGCCGGCGATGAGTTGACAGCGGAGGCGCTGGGTCACGGGCTGAGCTACTTCCGTATGCTCCTTCCCGGCATGGCGCTGATGCTGGTGGGCCACGCGTTCTTCGGCGTGCTCCAGGGCGAGGGGCGCACGCCGGCGCTGGCGCGCGCGGCCGTGCTCTCGACGCTTGTCAACATGGTGCTGGACCCGGTCTGCATGTTGGGGCTCGGGATGGGCGTGGCAGGGGCGGGCCTGGCAACCAGCATCTCGATTGTTGTCGCAGCTGCCTACGTGATGTCACTGTTCCTGCGCGGCAAGACGCAGACGCCGTTCTCGGTCGATCCCGCGGGCGTATCTGCCGCGGCGGTGTGGGAGATCGTGCGCGTGGGGTTCCCGCAGTTCCTCTCGATGTCTTCGCTGGCCCTGGGGTTTCTGTTCCTCAACAAGCTGGTCGGCTCGATCAGCGAACAGGCGATGAACGCGTGGACACTGGCGGGGCGGATGGACCAGCTGGTGCTGATTCCCTCGTTTGCGGTCGCGGGTGCCACGGTACCGATGATGGCGCAGAACTACGGGCGGGGCCAGCTCGAGCGGGTCAGACGCGTGTTCACCGCCAACCTGCTGCTGGGCATGGGCGCGGTCGCCCTGGCCGCGTTGGTGTACAACCTCGCGGCGCACTGGATGTTCGGACGGTTCTCGGATGTGCCGGAGGTGGTGGTGGCCGCGGTACGGCAGGTACGCGTGCTGTCGTTCACGTTCGTGGGTATCAGCGCGGTCATCATCTCCGCTTCGGGCTTCCAGGCCACCGGCCGTCCGCTCCCCGCCCTGGGGGTCAACCTGATACGCATGGCCGTGCTGGCAGTCCCGCTGGCATATGCGTTTGTGCATCTGTTCGATCTGGGCATGGGCGGCGTATATGCCGGACTGGCCACGGCCAACACCGGCGGCGCGCTGGTGAGCTTGCTCTGGGTCCACGGGCACCTGCGCACGCTGGCCCACCGCATGCTCCAGTCCGCTTCGCCCACGTGAGCCGACCCCCCGTGGGGGCCTCGTGTAGTACATTACAGAGATACACGAGAGGGGGCGGCGTATGGACCGATTCGTGCTGCGGTGTGTAACAGCGATGACTCTGGTGTGGGCCGGCGGGTACGCGCAGATCCCGATGCGCTCGCTGGGGCCGGTGATACAGGCCCCGGAGCGGACCGCATTCGACAGTACCCGCAATTTCCAGGGCACCGATGCCGAAGCCTACGTGGGACAGGCGCTCCATGTGCGCGGCCTGAGCATGCGGATGAGAGGGTTCGGCTACGAGCGGTTCTACAGCCGTGTGCCCGAGGATGCCGGGGACACGCGAGCGATCTATAAGCGTGGGGCGCCGCTCAACCGGTTCAACTCGCAGTACGACGCACTCGCGTTCCGCTCGTTCGTGGTGGTGGACGTCGTGCGGAGCGGCAAGGGCGCGCCGGCTACGTTCCCGCAGGAACGCGTGTTTCTCAAGATGCTTGACAAAGGCAACTCAGAGATCATCTACTTTGAGTACAGTCCCCGTCACGAATCGCTGTTCCCGTTTGTCTCGCAAGGCTATTTCGAGAAACTGCGCCGGACCTACCAGGGCCTTCGCTACGTGGTGCGACGCACCGAGGGGGTTGCCGGTACCGAGACCGCGGCCACGGGGGTGCGGCCCGGCGACACCGTGGTGTGCAGCGGGTTTTTCGTGGAGGACCGCACCTACGCACTGCTCGGCTCGTTCAAACGCGTGGACGGCGTGGAGTTGTTCGTGGCGCCGCGGCATATCACGGACGGAGTGTACCTGTGGGATGTCGGGGCGGCGGGACGGATACGAGAGGAAGTGGGAGCCGAGGCGTTCGGGGACGTGCTCCGGGGGAGAGTGAAGCCCGGGATGAGTGAGCGGATGTGCGAACTGGCGTGGGGCAAACCGTCAACAGTCAATCGGATCGTGCACCAGCAGGGCAACATGGAGCAGTGGGTGTACCCCGCAGAGCGGGCCGTGTACCTCGAGAACGGTGTTGTCAGCAGTGTCCAGGACGGAGAAAAAGAGCGGGGCGCCGCTGAGTAGCGTGCCCCGCTGCGGATCCAGCACTCTGCGCGCCGCTGCTCAGCGGCCGCGCACCACTACGCTTGCAGTGCCCGCGCCTCCGACGGCCCTGTCGCGGACCAACAGGCACGGGGCGCCGTCGAATCGCTGGAGCGTGCCGGCAACCCGCTGACCGGTGAGCGTGTAGTACTCGACACGCGCGGCTGCCCGGGCGAGCGGCGCGCGTACGGCGGGCATGGGCTGCTCGAGTGCAACAGCCGGCTCGGTGCCGCGGTAGGTCCCGTTGACAAGTGTGACGACACTGCTGGCGGGGATACTGATCCCGCTTGCCCCGACATCCGTGCGCACACGCTTGGCCGCTTCGGTGCTGGCGTGCATCTCGAAACTGCTCACCCCGGAACCCGTGATGTTGACTGTCTTGCTGCCGCCCGTGTTGCGAAGCACGACCGCAATGCAATTATTTGCGGGATGCGTGAACGCCACCACCTGCACCTCGTTGTCGTCGGAACTCGAGGCGACCTGTACGGCACCCGGGCGGATGAAGCGGTAGAAATGGCTTGATGAGTAGTACTTGGCCGTCGGCGAGCCGTTCATGATCAGACAGTACTCGCCAAGTTCGCTGGCCTCGCAGCCCTCACCGGTCGTGCACACGATATCCTGCAGCGACCACCAGGTCCACGCGGTCAGCTTCGCGTCACGGAGGTAGCGCAGGATGCTGTTAGCCAGCGACATCGCGCCGCTCCAGTGGTTCAAACCGCTGCCGTAGCTGCCCCCCGATGTTTCGCTCATCCACAGGGGCCGTGCGCCGGGACTGCCGGGGTTGTAGAAGTTCGTGTCGGCCAGCACGCCGTCGTCATAGCCGTGGATTGCCCAGGCGTGCATGTGCGGGAGCGACGTCGCATCATTGGCAATCGAGTTCTCCCAGTCCGGGAACGCCCAGCCCATGTGCTCGACCCCGAAGAACTTGACCTCGGGGTGGTCGGTGTGAACCAGGGGGGCCACCACCTTGAACATGTTGTTGTAGTTGTTGCCGTTGTAGTAGGTGCACGAGGCGTACGGTTCGTTGAATGACGGTTCGTTCTGGAGGCTGAGCGCGTACATCTCCACGCCGAATGTGTCACGACAGGCCGCGTACCAGGCGCCGATATGCTCCGCAAACTCATCGAGATACAACGCCTGGTCGAGAGTATTGTTGAGCGTCGAGCACGCAAGTCCGTCGGGGTTGGTCTCCGCGCCGTGTGAGATGCACTTGCTGACCTTCATCCACCACGGCGGCGACCAGACCGACGCGATGAACCGGACCGGCTCACGATGCACCTCGGCCGTCGCTTTCAGCATGGCAAGCTTCTGCAATTTCGAGCGCATGCCCGCTGTGATGACGTGCATCTGGTCGTAGTCGGGCGTGAAATCGTAGTCGATGTTGGTGCGGATCATCGTGGCGCCAAGTTCGGTGATGATGCTGTCATAGAACCCGACCGCCTCGAGATCCACATCAATATAGAACGGCCCTTGGCGAACCTTCCACGGGGCGATGGAGCCGAATGCCCCGAACCCTTCGACAGTCTGGAAGGTGGTACTGGTGTTGAGTGTGATGTTGACCGCCGCTGCGTTCTGTGCGCACAACATGCCGGCCGCGGCAATACCGACGAGTACGTGAGCTCGGCCCCACATACGATCCCTCCTGCCTGTATGAGATTCTCCCCCGCGCCTGTCGACCTGTGGGCAGGCACGTCACTGTGAGGCCCCCCTGGATTCGGCCTCGCCCAAGCGCTGTGGACAGCGCCTGGCAGCGCCTCCCCGTCCGCAGCATCTTGGAATATAGTTAAGAAAACAACGACCGGCTCGCACAGATTGCATGCCGACACTGGGTGATACGTCATATCGGCAATATTATCAGTGTGTTGCGTACAGTGATGATATGTGATGATTTGTTGTTGACAGCAAGGGCTGTTCTGGCTATATTACCACGAACACATCACATACCAGCACACCATGGAACAGAAACTGCCCCAGACTCCGTTTGTGCCTATCTACCGGCGGCTGATCGATGACTACAAGGAAGCCATCGTCAGCAGGCGGTTGAGGCCGGGGGAGTTGGTCGATTCGATCAACCGGATGATGCAGGTGCACCAGGTATCGCGCGAGACTGCCAAGACGGTGCTGAACGCGCTGTCGCGGGACGGCTACATCATCAAGCGGCCCGGGAAGGGTTCCTTCGTCGCCGACCTCCGGCCACGCCGCAAGCTCTGGGCTGTCGTGCTCCCGTTCTACTCCGCGCAGTACGAGGATCTCGTTCATGCGCTGGCGCAGCAGGCCTGGGCGATGGGACGTCAGTTGCACCACTTCGTTGACTACAACAACTGGGACGAAGAGGTCCGCCTGGTCGGGCATCTCACGCGCGAGCGCTACGAAGCGGTGGTGGTGGTGCCGACACTCGACGAGTCGCGCACCTCGGAGTTCTACCGTTCGCTCTCGGCCCGCGAGACCAGTGTCAGCCTGGTCGACCACACGATGGCGGGCTCGTATTTCCCCTACGTGATCCAGAGCTATGACCTGGGCGTGCAGCGCGGCATGCGCCACCTCCTGGAGCACACCACCGGTGCGGTTGCATTCGTGCGCAACGAGATGTGGTCGGGGCGCAACATGGTGCAGGAGTTGATGGAGAACACGTTCCTGGGCATGATGGCGGAGGAGCGGCCGGCGGTGATGCCGCACTGCATCGACCGCAGCGGAAGGGTGGATGCGGCGTTTGTCTCACAGTACAATGTGCAGGGCGTGTTCTGCTGCGACGATTCGGATGCCGTGCGGATTATCGGGCGGCTTCGTGAGGAAGGTGTGGCGGTGCCGGGTGACGTGCGGCTGGTGAGCTACGGCAACACGTATCTCGCGCGCTATTTCACGCCCGCGATCAGTTCGCTCGATCCGCACACGGCGGAGATGGCGGCTCTGACCGCGGAGATACTCGCGAAGCGAATCAGGGGAGAACAGACGTCGTACTGCCAGTACGTTGTGCAGCCAGAACTGGTGGTACGCGACACATAGCTGACAGTCGGCCGGCGGCAATGACCGGGCCGTCGCACCGTCACCACATTCACGCACCGGCACACGCGGACAAGGGGTCCGCAGGAAAGGAACAACCATGAGTGAGACTCTCAGCCAGATCGCGATGTGCGTTGAGCGTGGCAAGATCAACGCTGCGTCACCGTACCCGCCCGACCTGAAGGGGCAGGATGGCGCCGATGAGCTGACGAAGAAGGCGCTTGCCGACGGTGTCCCGGCCGGCGACATCCTTCAGCAGGGCCTTGTCACCGGTATGGCGGTGGTGGGCAAGAAGTTCCGCGAGAACAAGGTGTTCGTGCCGGAAGTGCTGATGGCCGCTAAGGCGATGAGCACGGCGATGGCGCACCTGAAGCCGTACTTCGACTCGGGTGCGGTTGCGCGCAAGGGCGTATTCGTGGTTGGGACGGTCAGCGGTGATCTGCACGACATCGGCAAGAACCTGGTCGCCATGATCATCGAGGGTGCGGGGTACGAAGTGGTCGACCTGGGCGTGGACGTGTCGCCGGAGAAATTTCTCGCGGCCGTCGACAAGCACCCGAACTGCGCCGTGGGCCTCAGCGCACTGCTTACCACCACGATGGTGAACATGGAGAAGATTGTCAAGGCGGTCAAGGAGAAGCACCCGAAGGTGAAAGTGGTTGTCGGGGGTGCGCCCCTTACCCAGGAGTTTGCCGACAAGATTGGCGCTGACGGGTACTCGGCTGACCCGCAGGGCGCGGTTGATTTCCTGAACGCGCAGGCTGCCTGAGCCCGAAAGGGTGACGGCACCGGTGTGATATCAGGACAGGGGCGGGGCCGGGGCCCGCCGGGGGGATGGGTCCCGCGCACCGCCCTGAGTATCAACGGGTTTCACGTCTTTTCCCAGGATTGCACGATGGCACGTACGGCACTGTCCACACAGGTCTCCCAGGGCACCACGCTCGTCTCTGACGGCGCGTGGGGGACGTTCCTGCAACGCAAGGGACTGGCCCCCGGCGAATGTCCCGAGTTGTGGTGCGAGACGCACCACCAAGAGGTGCTCGACGTGGCGTCGAGCTACATCGCCGCCGGGGCCGACATGATCGAAACCAACAGTTTCGGGGGCAACCGGCTCAAGCTGAAACACTACGGTCTGCAGCAGAAAGCTTCGGCACTGAACGAGCTGGCCGCCTCGATATCGCGCGATGCTGCCGGGGACTCGGCCTACGTGCTCGGCTCGGTTGGTCCGAGCGGGGTGATACTCATGATGGGTGAGGTGGGCGAGCAGGAGCTGTACGACGCGTTTGCGGAACAGGCGGCGGCTCTCGAGCGGGGCGGCGCTGACGTAATCTGTATCGAAACGATGTCGGCGCTGGATGAAGCCGTCCTGGCGGTGAAAGCCGCCCGCGAGAACGCGTCACTTCCCGTGGCGTGCACGTTTACGTTCGAGCGGACCGTGGACGGCGGGTACCGCACGATGATGGGGGTGTCACCCGCGCAGATGGCACCGGCGATGGTGGCCGCGGGCGCGTCGATAGTGGGCACCAACTGCGGCAACGGAATCGACCGCATGGTCGATATTGTTAAAGAGATCCGCGCGGCGGCTGCCGGTGTCCCGATACTGGTGCATGCCAACGCGGGCGCGCCGGTGGTGCGGGACGGCGCCACGGTGTTTCCCGATACGCCGGAACACATGGCCGGCATGGTTCCCGCGCTCGTGGCTGCCGGTGCGGCTATCGTGGGCGGGTGCTGCGGCACCGGGCCTGAGCATATCAGGGCGATGGCGGAGGCGGTGAGAGCGGTGAGGGATGAAACACTACACGGCGACACAGGAAGGACCACGGGCAGCAAATGAACGGCAGAGAGCGTATCCTTGCGGCAATCAGGTGCACGCCGGTCGATCGCACCCCCTGGGTGCCGTTTGTCGGGTGTCACGCCGGTTCGCTGGTGGGCGCGACCGCGACCGAGTACCTGAAATCACCAAAACTCATGCTGAAGGGTATCGAAGAGAGTATCGCGCGGTACAAGCCCGACGGGATTCCCGTTGCTTTCGATCTGCAGCTGGAAGCGGAGGTGCTCGGGTGCGATCTGGTGTGGGCCGATGAAAACCCGCCCGCGGTGAGTACGCACCCGCTGGAGCACGGGGTCGCGCTGGAGAGCCTGGCAGTCCCGAAGGCAGACGAGGGGCGTATCGGGATCACGCTTGACCTGGCGCGCACGCTGCGCGCGGCCCATCCCGACCTGGCGCTGTACGGGCTGATAACGGGCCCGTTCACCCTTGCCATGCACCTTGCGGGCACCAGCTTGTTCATGGACATGTTCGGCGACACCGGCAAGGTCGCACGCCTCATGGAATTCTGCCGCAGCGTGGCATCGGCGATGGCGCGGTACCATGTCGAGGCAGGGTGTGACGTGGTGGCCGTGGTGGACCCGATGACCTCGCAGATCGGCCCTGACCAGTTTGTGCAGTTTGTCACCCCGTATGTCAAGCCGCTGTTCGAGGAGATTCGCGCCGCAGGAGCGCTCGGGTCGTTCTTCGTGTGCGGCCAGGCCCAGCAGAACATCGAGGTGATGTGCGACTGCGCGCCCGACAATGTCTCGATAGATGAAAACATTCCGCTTGACTACGTGCGCGACGTGTGCGTGAAACGCGGCATCAGCTTCGGCGGCAACCTTCAGTTGACGGTCGTGCTGCTGCTGGGCACGCCCGAGGATGCGCAGCGAAATGCCGTGGCGTGCATGGAAACCGGCGGCGCCACGGGGTTCATCCTTGCCCCCGGCTGCGACCTTCCGTATGCCACCCCCCCGGCTAATCTCGAGGCAGTGACCGCGGTGGTGCTGGACCCATACCAGCGGGACGTGGTGAAGGCGCTGGAGGAGAAGCAGGCCGACCAGTTCGTGTTCGACATGAGTGATTACGGTCAGAGCGACAAAGTGATCGTGGACATTATCACACTCGACAGCGAGTCGTGTGCGCCGTGCCAGTACATGGTTGAATCGGTGCGGGCAATCGTGCCCGAGTTCGAGGGGATTGTCGAGTGGCGCGAGCACAAGATCAAGTATCGCGAGTCGCTGGTGTTCATGACCTCTCTCATGGTCAAAAACATCCCGACGATCTGCATCGACGGGCGCATCACGTTCGTGTCGCGCATCCCGCCCAAGGAAGA
>CAZJJT010000071.1:0-13252 GCA_964546395.1 uncultured Fibrobacterota bacterium | reverse complement strand
GCGACGCCAGCGGCGTGCAGAGCTCGTCGGTGACAGTCAACGGCCAGAACGCGGTGCAGGCGGGCGGGCAGTGGCAGTGCGTGGTGAACCTTGTCGACGGGCAGGAGAACACTCTGGTTGCCCGCGCGGTCGACAACAGCACGGCGGCCAATGTGACAAGCGTATCGCGGACCGTGTACTGCAGCACGACGGCTGCCGACACGCGCGGGCCGGTGGTGGTGTTTGTCCAGCCCGAGAACGGTGACACGGTGGCATCGTACCAAACCGATGTCACGGTGACCGCCACGGACGCCTCGGGCGTGGCCTGGGTCCACCTCAACGGTGCGCAGATGGATAACCCGGGCGGCGCACAATTCGTCACCACCGGCGTGGGGCTCCTGCCCGGCGCGAACACGCTGCTGGTGGAAGCACAGGACCAGCTCGGCAACGCAACCATCGACAGCATCGTGGTGGTCTACGACACGGCCGCCAGCGACACCGACCCGCCGCTTCTCACCATCGATTTCCCTGCCAACAACGCGCGGGTGCAAACCGGAGATATCACGGTGAGCGGCCAGGCCTCCGATGCCAGCGGCGTTGTGTCGGTGAGCGTCAATGACACGCTGTCGGCCTCCCTGAACGGCGGCAGCTGGAGCGCGACTGTTGCCCTGCTGCACGGCCCCAACGTGGTACGGGTCCGTGCGACTGACGCGAGCGTGCTGGCCAACAGCACCGAGGACTCGGTGGTTGTGCTCTACAATCTCCCGCCGACGTGGGAGAGCAAGATCGACACCGTCCTCACCCTCGGCAGCGGCTACACAACCAGCCTGCAGATCCAGGACCCCGATGGCGATTCGCTGCTGGTGGAACTGCTGAGCCCCCCGGCTGCCTCCGGTGCGCTGGCCACGCTGGGCCCCGACGGTGTGGTGCACGTGTCGGGATTCATCGGCAGTACGCCCGGCGAGACCGAATTCGTGATCAAGGCCACCGACCTGCCCTCGCTCGACACGGCGGTCGTGCACTGGACCGTTACAGTCACCCAGTCCGGTTCTGCCCCGACCTTCACGGCCAAGCCCAACGACACCACGATCGTAGCCAACATCCTGTACCGGCCGCGCCTGCTGGCGCAGGGCCAGAGCGGAAGCGTGACGCCAACGCTGCGCAAGCCCCCCACCCCGCCATCGGCCACCTACCTCGACCCGTACGTGAACTGGACGCCGTTGTCGACCGACACGGGCACGCACACGTTCCTGGCCGAAGCAGCAGACGGCGGACAGACTACGCCCCACCAGTGGCTTGTCACCGTGGTGCGCAGCAACGGCGCGCCGGATGCCGTACCGGATCAGAGTTCGCTGACGGTTGATGCGGGCGACAGCGCGGTGTTCACGGTAACTGTGAGCGACCCTGACAACGATGCCGTGACACTCGTGTCGCGCACCGTCTCACCCTCGGCAACCAGCTTCTCCATGCCCTCTACGGGGCCCAACACCTGGCGGTTCGGCTGGAAAACGCCAACCGGTGTGCAGGGGGTCTACACAGTTACCGCGGTGTTTCGCGACACCTGGACCCCCTCGCTCTACGACACCGTAGTGGTGCAGATCATGCTCAACTCGCAGAACGCGCCGCCGGTGTTCCAGACTTCGCCAACGCCGCGCACCCAGGCCGTTGTTGGTTCGATGCTGAGAGACACGTTCCGTGTCGCCGACACCGACGGTGACTCGGTGGTGTTCAGTTCGCCCCCGGTGAAACCGCCTGCCATGCTCATTGACATGCCGAGCGGCCAGACCGGCAGCCCGTGGCAGATAGTGACCCGGTGGACACCGGGAGCCAGTGATATCGGCACAAAAGCGATCACTATCGCTGTCGATGACGGTCGAGGGGGCCGCGATACGCTCGCATTCCAGATATCGGTCATGGACAGCGGTGTCGGGCTGTGGTCCGATGCGGGGATCGGTTCGCTACCCGCTGAGATCACGTGCATGACAGTCGACAGCCGCGACTACATCTGGGCCGGCACGGTGGCGGGGCTGTACTACACGACCGACCACGGCAGCAAGTGGTACCGCGTGACATCACTGGGCATAACGCCGGTGCGGCAGGTTGCTGCGGCGACGTACCGGGGGAGCAGTCACATGGTCTACACGGCCATGGGCAATACCCATACCCCGGACAGCACCCTGTACTCCACATCGACCGGATCGCTGACAGACTGGACGCTCAAGTACGCGTTCCCGGCGGTATGCACCGACATGGTCCGTCTGGGCGAGAGCATCTATGCGTGCACCCCCACGGGCGGCGGTTCGATCCTCACCGCCACCGGCGGCGGTGACTACGAGTCGTACGATCGTAACGGCCTCCCCTACTTCAGCTGCAGTGTCACCAAACTGGCGGCGGACCAGACGGGGGAGTACCTGTACTGCGCACGGAGCAATAAGCTCGTCTACTCGCGCTACGCGGGTGACACGGCCAGCCAGTGGACACGCGTCGACTCGGTTGCCGGCGGCAGCTACCTGACTGCGCTGGAGTTCGACCCCGAGCGGGGGGTGTGTGCCGGGACCAACAACGACGGGTTGTATACCCACGATGGAACCCGCGACTTCCAGAAGGTGATCGGCCTGCCGATCCAGCAGGTGAGTGACATCCTGTGCACGCCCGATGGCGATCTCTTCGTTGTTGACGGAGCTTTGGTCGCGGCCCTGGGCACGTACATGGTTCGTGACGGCGCCACCCAGTGGATGTACACCCGTAACAGCAAGCTGGCCGGGCGGGGTGTACTGTGCGCCGGCGCGAACCGTTCGGTGTACCTGGGATGTCGTACGGGGAAGGTGTACAAGTACGTGCCTTGAGGGCACACAGCACGGCAGGAGCCATGATGCGCGGACGGGCCGAGTGTTTCGGGGAGTTGCGGGAGTTCTGCGAGCAGACACCGCTCATCGACTGTCACGACCACACCGGCCAGTGCGGCCCGAAGCATGATGACCCGATACGGGCGCTGCTCTGCGGCTATTTCCCCAGCGATATCCACAGCGCGGGCGGCGACGCTGTCGCCGAGGCCCTCGGGAACAAGGAATGGACGCTCGCGAAGCGCTGGAAGGTTGTCGAGCCCGCCTGGCAACGGGCGAAGCACACCGGCTACGGGCTCGTGACGAAGCTGGTGCTGAGGGAGTTCTACGGCGAGGAGGATCTCACGCTCGCCTCACTCAAGCGGATCGCGGGCAAGCTCCCCGACTACTCCGACGCGAAGCGTTTCGTCAAGCTCCTCGACAAGGCCCGTGTGGCTGCGCGGCTCGAGGATGTCTGGCCCGACGCCAAGGCGGTGCTGAATGGATCGCACAGGATGTCGCCCCGCGGCAAGCTCATGATCGGCCTTCCCGGCTTCCACCACATCGGCAACGCCGAGCACGTGCAGCGCAACGCCTCTGTGCTCGGGCGGCGCGTGGCCACACTCGACGAGTACATCGACGTGTGCCGGGAGATATTCGAGGGATTCAAGCGGTACGGCGCTGTCGGCTTCAAGGACCAGTCTGCCTACGTGCGAACGCTCGCCTACGGCAATCCGACGTATGCCGAAGCAGAAGAGGTGTTCAACTGGTTCATGGCCGATCCGCGACGCAACGCGCAGTGGCCCGATCAGATCAAGCCGCTCAGCGACTACCTGTTCCATGCGTTCCTGCGCATGGCGCGCGACATGGACCTGCCCGTGCAGATCCACACCGGCCACATGGCCGGCATCCGCAACGATATCGCCAAGACCAACGCGGTGCTGCTCACACCCGTGCTCGAGTTGCACCAGGACGTCCGCTTCGACCTGTTCCACGCCAACTGGCCGTACGGCGGCGAACTCCTGTACCTGGCGAAGAACTACCCGAACGTCAGTATCGACTTCTGCTGGGCAAACATCATCGACCCGGTCTACTGCCAGAACCTGTTCAGGCAGGCGCTCAGCAGCGTACCCCATGGCAAAGTGCACGGCTACGGATCCGACTACGGCGGTAACCCCGAGCGCGTGTGGGCCCACGCACGCATCGCCCGTGACAATATCGCCATCGCGCTCAGCGACATGGTGGAGACGGAGTACCTCGGTCTGGACGATGCGAAGGAGGTAGCACGGATGTGGCTGTTCGAGAACGCCAACCGCTTCTTCAGGCTCGGCCTTTCGGCAGAGAAAGCGTGAAGAGGAACGAGCCGACCGCGAACACGGCGGCCAGCGAGAAAAGCACCTCGACACTCGTGTGCTCCCACACCATGCCCCCGAGCATGGCAATGCCGATACTCACGAGGTGGTTGATTGACACGCCCGTCGACAGCGCCGACGTGACCTCCTCCGGTGAAGCCGACAGCTCTTTCACCAGCATGTTGCGGGCAAGGCCCACGACAAACAGCACGGCATCCAGTACGAACGCTGCTCCCACCACCGCGTACGCCGCGTGGTGCGGCAGCACCCGGTGGCTGAAGCCGTACACCAGGCACAGGCCGAGCAACAGCGCGGCATCCACAATGAGTACTGCCCGGTAGCCCACGCGGTCGATCAGCCGTCCGACCAGCGGGCCGACGAAGATATTGAGCACGGCACAAGCGCCGTACAGCGATGCGAGCACGGCGGTCGGCGCACCGTAGACCACGATGAGCACGTACGGAGCGAAGGTGATGAACACCTGCTTGCGCGCCCCAAACAGCAGTTCGAGCACGTAGAACCGTCCGAACTTCCGGTCGAAGTGAAGACGTTCTCGCTTCACCTCGCCGTGTCCGTGCAGCTTCGTCGACAGCAGCAGTGCCGCCACCAGTACCACGGCGGCCCCCGCAAACGTCACCTGGAACGACCCGAACGCGCCGTTCGCGGTCCACCTTCCGAGCATGGTGACAAAGAGCACGGGCACCAGGTAGTACCCGGCCACCTGCCCGATACTCATCGCACTGCTCACCGCTCCCATCGCCGCCCCTGCCCGGCCCGGCTGGGCCATGTGCATGGCCACTGAAGGCGACACGGGCATGATCAGGTGCTCACCCAGGCTCCACATGACAATCATCGTGATTGCCGCCACGCGCCCCTCACCCGCCACGCTCAACCCCACCATTCCCATCGCGCCCGAGAACAGCGCCAAGCGCAGGATTCGCATGTCCGGCACGCGGTGCAGCAGCGCAATCAGCCCCACCACCAGCAGGCCCGGAAGCTCCCGGGGGAACTCCACCATGCCCCGTTCCATCTTGCCGATATGCAGCACGTCGTGGAGGTAGTTGTTCATCACCCCGCCGAACATGCCCATGGCCACGCCGAACACGAGCATCGTGGCGAGGAAATACGGGGCTCGCGGATCGTCGAAGAGTTTGCGGGCAGACATCACAGGAACCACCGTCAATGGGGGGAAGTGTCCCCCTCGCTTCAGCCGTCGCTCACGCTCCGGCTTACGCAGCGCCCTGCATGGCAGACAGGACTACTGCCGTGGACAGCCGTTCAGAACGTCACGTACAGGCCAAGACCGGGGAGAATACTTCTCGACAGAACCTGCACGCGCTTCATCTCGGGCCACTTCCCGCCGAACCTCATGTACTCGTAGACCACGTCGCGCTGGTTCAACAGGTTGTAGCCCTCGAGGTAGAGCGCGACCGTGGTACGCCGCAGGTAGACCGTGAGATCGTAGCGAAGGTTGAGTTTGACGTGCCACGGCCGGCGGTGCTCGTTCCACCCTTCCGAGATGTCGTACACGGTGGTCCGGAGCGTCTCCGATGCGGCCATGTCCAGCGGCGTGTATGGGTAACCCTCGGAGATATCGGCCCGGGCCGAAATGCGGTGGTTGCGGCTGATGTTGCTGCCAAGCACGACGCTGGCACTGTTGCGCAGGTCGTTGTCGTCGCGCCGCCACTCCCCGTCCGCGTACTCCTGCTCGGCGTGGGTCAGCGCGTACGACAACTGGTAGTAGAACAGGTCGAGTTTCTTCTTCTGCAGGTATACTTCGAGGCCGTACGCACGCTTGTGCGAGTACTCGTCTGTGTCAAGGGTCACGTACCGCCACCCTGCATCCGGGTACTGCGGATGGCCCGACGCCACCAGTTCATACGCTGGTTCCCGGTCGTAGTATTTGACGTACCCTTCGTATCCGAGTACGTGCGCGGCGCCAAGCTGTACCTGGTAGCCCACAGCGGCCTGCCACGCCCGCTGGAGGCAGCGGTTCCAGAGGGCGATTGAGTCGCTGGTCTGGTCGAACTTCGCGGGTGGCTGGCAGTACAGTCCGCCACTGAGCGACACGCTCCCCGCGTTCCCGAGATCGACACCCACTGACACCCGCGGCGACAGCCCATGCTCTCCCCACAGCGTGTAGTAGTCGTCGCGCACTCCCACTCCCAGCGAGATGCGCCCCAGCCGTGCCGCATAGCCAAGATGCCCGCTTAGTCGCAGCCCCAGGGTGTCATCGGCGGCGCTCACCGGTTCGACAGCCTGCTGGAACCGCCAAGGAAGCCCGGTGGTGTCTGCACCGGGTCCCAGGTAGCGGTACGACGAGTCCACCGTGTCGGCCCACACCTCGTAGGCGTCAACCACTCGCCTCTCGTCGAGCACAAGCCCCTCGATACTCATCCCCGCACTCAGTACGTCGCTCTCGCGGAGGAACAGCCGGAGATCGTCCTTCAGCTGCACCCGGGTACGCTGCATCCGCCACGCGGCGTCACGGTACTCCCCGGCCTCGATATCCGACCATTCGATATCGTTGCGCACCGCCGAGAGCAGCAGACGGTTCTCGCCCCGGTCCATCTGCCGGCGCCACTGCAGGCCGCCCGTCACATTGAGCCCCTCGTTGAAGTGCCGCCCTTCCCCCGCGGTGCCCTCCTCCTCGAACAGGAGACGCTCGTGTCCCACCAGCACGTTGGCCACGAGTCTGTCGGCGGAGCCCATGTTCCACACCAGCTTGGTCTGGCCGTTCTGGTATTCGGGGATCCCCGGCAGCCCGGCGATCTCACTCACGAGGTAGGTGACGCCCACGCGTGCGTTGAGCAGATACGATGCGCGATTACGCACGATCGGCCCCTCAAGGAAGAAGCCGAACCCGCCGGTGTTCAGGTCCACCTGCCACGAGCGATTGCTCATCGAACCCTCGCGAAACCTGATGTCGGTCACCGCCGACAGCATCGGTGGGTACTCGACAGGGACACCGCCCGCGTAGAAGTCGACGGCCGCGATGTAGTCGGGGTGCAGAATGCTCACGCCGCCGCCCGGTTCGTACGGATTGCCCCAGTGGCTGAGTGTGTTTACCTCGATGCCGTCGACGAGTAGCGCATTCTCGTCCTCATCACCGCCACGCACCAGCAGCCGCGTGAACCCCTCGTGTGCCGCGCCCACCACCGAGGGCATGCTCTGGAGCACCTGTGCGATGTCCTGGTTTGCTCCCGGCGCGTTGAGGATCTCGTCGCGGCTGAGCCGCAGCACCGACGTCGACTGGGTGGCAATGCGGGCGATCAGACGGTCGGACCGCACAACCATCCGGTCGAGTGCCTGGACATGCTCGTCCGGCTCGAGGTCCAGAACCAGCTCGCGATTGTGGCCGGAGCGCACCTGCCAGGTGGGAACAAGGCGCGGGAGGTAGCCCGGGCAGGACACGCGGATATCGTGGAAGCCTACGGGGACGCTGTCGAGGAGAAACGCCCCCGTGCTGTCGGTGGTGTCGGTCGCGGACCTCCCGGCGATCGCAACCACAGCGCCTGCGAGTGGCTTGTTCGTGCGCCCGTCAACCACCGTCCCCGGGAGCGAGCCACTGCGTGAGGCTGCCAGGAGTACCCCCGCGCAGAGCACCAGCGCAGTCGCGCCGCGTCGGAGGCACGCGGGGCGGCTACTGGATAGACGCGACGAGCGAGTCCCCCGTGGCTGCATCGTATGCCCGCACCACACGTGTGGTCGTCCAGGTCGTGTCACGTCCGACCTCCCAGTACTGCGCAATACCAAGCGACAGGGCAGTCGAATCGTACACGGTGGTCACCTGGCGTGTCCGCACGGGCAGCGTGTACTCGGTGCCAAGGTACTCGGTGGATTCGGCGTTGATGTCACCGGTGACAAGCTCTGTTCCCTGTGGAATGTTGACCGGGAGCGGTCCGAATTGGAAGCTCAGCGCAGAGTCAACCGTCAGCGAGAACGGCCCGCCGAAGCTGTACTCGATCTCGAAGCAGTCCAACTGCCGCGCCGACATCGCATACTGCATCATGCGCGTCACGTGCGCGGTACCCGTCCCGCTGGCCTGCACACGGAACTTGCCCATGCTGCCGGCAAGCGACGTGTCGAGCCAGCTCAGGTCGTAGTGGACGGTTGTGTCGACCGACCTGTCGAACATGCTCCACTGGCTCCCGACGGTCATGGGAAGCTGGTAGGCGACCAGGTACAGCGAGTCGGCGTAGCCCAGGTACCCCATGTTCTCGGGCATGGTCAGTACCTGGTTGTTGCGGACCATGAGCAGCAGTGTGTCGTTCTCCACCCGGTCGACACTGCCGGACTCGGTGTAGACCGTGTCTGACTCGAGGAACGCGTAGTACGTTGTTCCGCCGTCCTCCCAGCTTCCGGTCATACGGTAGTACGTGTGCCGCTCACCGACAACTGTGGTCGATGTTACCCCGGCCGCGTCGGAACTGCGCGTGGTGCTCCTCGCAGTGTCCCGCGTCAACTCAACCCACCAGCTTCCCGTAGTCATGGCAAGCGCACTGACAGTGTCTGGTGGGATCACCGGGATTCCGTCTCCCGCCGGGTTGTCATCCTCGCTGCACCCCGCATACAGCCCCGCCACTGCCACGCACCCACACACTGCCAGCCAGCGCTTCATACGTCACCTCCGTCCGAACACGTTTCGGGAAATATACGCTGTATGCGGCGCCGGAAGGCCCGCGGGCTCGCGTCGTGGTGCCTGCGAAACAGCTTCGAAAAATGGTACAGATCGCTATACCCCACACTTTCTGCTACCTGCTTCACCCGCATGTTCACATCACGCAGCATGAACGCGGCGTGTTGCATCCGCAGCCGCACCACATAGTCGATTGCCGGGTACCCGAAATGCTTCTTGAAAAGCGTACAGAACCGCGGCACCGAGAGAAATGTGCGCGAGGCCAGTTCGGCCAGACGCACGGGCAACTGGTAGTGCGTGTCGAGCCACGCTTTCAATTCGAGGAACTCCGCGGGCACGACGTTCCCCGCACCGCCTTCGAGTGACCGCGACAACTCACGCAGCAGGGTGTGGAGGTGATTGGCGATGATGACGACATCGGGACTGGCGTGCGTGGTCACCTCCAGCTGTACCAGCTGGAGGAATCGCTCGAACAGGTGTGGCTCGCGCAGTGTCAGAGGCACGCCACGCGGCACGGTCGAGTCCCCGAACAGCCGAGAGGGGACTGAACCCGAGAAGTGCGTCCAGGAGTGGTCCCAGCGCCGGGTCGCATTACCGTAGAAGTGCGACTGGCCGGGCTCCCAGACAATGAGTGTGTGCGCCGGATACTCAGCAGCGCCAGGCGCGGCGCCCACCACCACAGGGGTGTGGAACAGCATGAGCAGGTAGTCGGTATTGCCCACCGGACGGTAGATCAGCTGGGGGGGCTGCAGTTCGTGCACACCGAACCGGGCAATCGAAAGCTGGGGGTTGTCAACGAATCCCGGCTGCAGCGGCACGTAGTGGGTGATGTTCATGAGAATAAGATACTACAAGTTTTTGACAAGGCTGGCCATCTCATTCTCTCGGTGCATGCCGTATCTTGATACCCGTTGACTGTGTATTGGACAAACTCACACGCACGGGAGACCCACGTGACACCACAGACTCTCAGGGCGGGAATCCTCGGCACCGGGTTCATGGGCCAGCAGCACGGGCAGCGTTTGAAGAAGATGCCGGCAGTCGAAGTAGCTGCTATCTGCGACACCAATCTCGACAGCGCCACGAAACTCAAGGACTCGCTCGAATGCCAGGCGGCGTTGTTCGCCGACTTCGACGCCATGCTTGCCGCGACCGCGCTCGACATCCTCTATGTGTGTCTCCCGCCGTGCGCCCACACCGGCCAGGTGGAGAAGGCGGCAGCGAAGGGGATCCACCTCTTCCTCGAGAAACCCATCGCACCGAACGTGAAGCACGCTCAGTCGATGGTGGACGCGATTGAGAAGGCGGGCGTGGTCAGCCAGGTCGGGTTTCACATGCGGTTCCGCAAGGGGGTCGAGCGGTTGAAAGCGCTCGTGGAATCGGGGGAAGCCGGGAATGCGGCGCTCTTTGACGGGCGGTACTGGTGCAACATGCTCGGCGGTGCATGGTGGCGGGACATCAACGGCTCGGGCGGGCAGGTGTACGAACAGGTCATCCACGTCTACGACATGGCACGCTACTTCCTTGGTACGCCTCGCTCGGTAAGCGCATTCATGGGCAACCTGTGTCACACCGACGTCGCCGACTACACTATCGAGGATGTCAGTGTGGCTTCGGTGCTGTTCGAGAATGGCGCGGTGGCGTCGATCAACGGCTGCAACTGCGCTGTCCCCGACCGGTTTGTCGGCGACTGGCGCGTCGTGTTCCGCAACGCTGTCCTCGACTATCGCTCGGCGGGTGACTGGCGGGTGAAAGAGGAAGGCACGGTGACGGTTCACGGTACGGCCGAGCCGCGATCGGAGGAGTTCGTCGAGGACGGTGATTCGTACGGTGAGGAAGACGCCGACTTCATTGCGGCGGTGCGCACCGGTGGCTCAACACGCACGCCGGCCCGGGAAGGCCTGGAGGCGGTGCGGTTGGTGAGCGCGGTAATTGAGTCGGCAAAGAGCGAAGGCAACGTAGTAGGAGTATAGAGAAGCGTACACCTCGAAACGAGGAGAAGCACATGCCCGCAAAGACAAAACTGCTCGTGAACCTTCCCCCGTCGTTCCACACGCTCCCGCCGCTCAAACCCTACTGGACACGACTCGGGAAGCTGGCGACCATCCGCAGGTCCTCGCACAACACGCCCGAAGAGATTGCCGATGACCTTGGGTGGGCAGACGCGGTGATGATGTGGTCATGGCCGGTGTTCACCGAACAGATGCTCCGTGACGCAGGCGGACTGAAGTACCTCGGACAGATAAACACGACCGGTACGACGGCACGCGCGTGTCTCACACTCAAGATCGCGCTCAGCGAGGCCCGTCACTGCTGGTCGCCCGCAGTGGCGGAGATGGCATTGACACTGATGCTCACGGGGTTGCGCAAAACCTCCGCGTTCCACATGCAGATGCGGGCGGGGCGGGAGCCATGGGTAGGCGATTTCCCGGCCGACATCGACCCGCAGGAACGCCAGCTTGCCGGACGCAGCGTGGGGATCGTGGGGTTCGGCGGGATCGGCCACCGTCTGGCCGAACTCCTTCGTCCGTTCGGCGTCGACCTGCGCATCCACGACCCCTTCGTACCCGCTTCCGCCATGAAACCCTACGGCGGCCGTCCGGCATCAGTGGCCGAACTCGTGCGCAGCTCGGATGTGATCGTGCTCTGTGCGGCCAACGTGGCAGGTGCAGCGCATGTGCTTGACACCCGGGAGATCGCAGCCCTGAAGCCCGGTTGCGTGCTGGTGAACATCGGTCGCTCGATGCTCGTCAATATGCCGGCGCTGGTGTCGCGTCTGAAGAAGGGCGATATCACGGCCATGCTGGATGTGTTCGACAAGGAGCCGCTGGAGAAGAACTCGGTGCTGCGCACGCTCCCCAACGCGTTTCTCACACCGCACCGGGCCGGTGGCATCATGGCGTCGGTGCAGCGAGCGCTGAGCATGCTGAGCGATGACTTCGAGGCGCAACTGGAAGGGCGCAAGCGGCGCTACGCGGTCACGAGCAAGATGCTGGCCTGCTTCCCGGACTAGTATCGCTCAGCGCCGCTTGCTCAGCGCGTAGTCTGCTCTGAGGAACAGCTCGCGTCCGACCCCCGGGTAGGGGATCTCCCAGCCGTCGTAGGCCTGGGCCCACGGAGGGTCGTGGTCGAGGATGTCATACACACCGGCGCTCACCGACAGCCCCTTGACAAACAGATCCTCGTAGCGCACGAACAGATTGAGCAGGACCACCGGGTCGAGTGCCGTGGTCACGGGCATCCCGTCCTCGGTCTCTTCATCCAGGTCGGTCGTGGCGTATACCTCGCTTGCGTACACCAGGCTGGGTGTCACGAACAGCCCCTTCAGCGGCTCACCGGTTGCGCTCAGCGTAAGCTTGTGCTGCGGCGCGGCGAAATAGGGCTGGTCGAACCGGCTCGTCCCGATCTCCTCGTCTTCCGGTGCCGGCACGAACTGCAGGTCCGGGTCACTGTCGGGCTTGTCGTTGGCGCTGTAGTAGGAGTAGGTGAGTGACCCGCCGATGCGTGGATACTTTACCGCCAGTGTCACCTCACCCCCGGTGGACCCGAGGGTGCCGCCGTTGTAGTACCCATCGAGTGTGTCACTCGCCCAGTAGGTGATAGGGTCACGCAGCGTGATATCGAACACGTTGAGCGTGAGGAACATATTCTTGGTGATACGGTATCCGAGTTCGGCCTCGAGCACGTCAGCCTTATCCGGTTTGATGTTCTCGTTGTCCGGGTACTTCTGGTCGTATTCGATCGACCCGACACTGGGCGAACGGAATGCGCGGCTGTACAGCAGTTTGTAGTGGAAGTTGCCGATGACCTGTGTCAGCGCCACGCGCGGAGAGAATGCGTCCTCGTAGTACTCGTGGTACTCGTACCGTCCGCCCAGCGTAAACGACAGCCCGATCTTCGGAATACGGACCACACCCTCGAGATACGCAAGCGCGTTCCAGTACCACACCGACTGCTCGCCGTTGTGCAACTCAAGATAGGACTCGTCCGGGGGGACCCCATACGCCGAATCCCAGTCCCCGATCATCTGCGTGCGATCGATGTAACCCCCAACCCCGCCGCTGACCGACACGTACTGGCTGGGGTCCCACATGGCGGCCACCTGTCCCGTATACCGGGTAACCTGCATATTGTTGAAATACAGCAGGCTCCACCAGCTGATGTCTGACTTGTATTCGAGGCGTGGACTCACGGTCAGCTTCCCGCCCGCCCGGTGGATCGACGCCGCGTGCATCGCGCCGGCAAGCGGTTCGACCTTCGCGCCGGCGGCGAGCGGTTTGCCGCCATCGGTCAGCTTGCCGCAGCCGTCGCCTTCGCAAAGCAGCAGTGAGAGTCCGTCGCCCCGGGGCACCTCGGGCAAGGCGATCTTCCACACGCCACCGTCGGCGACCGACCAAGCGAACCGCAACTCGCTGTCGCCGGCCGTGAAACCGGACAACAGCGGCGTCGAATCCTTGGTC
>CAZJJT010000070.1:11867-13313 GCA_964546395.1 uncultured Fibrobacterota bacterium | reverse complement strand
TCCCGCGCCACGAAATCCAACGAGTACTCCTCGAAGGCGTAGTTGAACGCCCGCAGCATCGTGGGCCCGTCCAGCACCACCCGCCCCGGGACCCGCGCCGCATGCTTTGCACCCGGCCGGTCCAGTTGCACCACCCGCGCCACTGCCCCCCTGCCCAGCGTGAACGGGACACGGCAGGCACGGCATCGCTGTTCGAGTGTCTGGAGGTCGAACTCCACGACGTTCCACCCGATGAGCACGTCGGGATCCTGCTCGGCCACGTGCGCGAGAAACCGTTTCAGCATGTCCCGCTCATCGGCGCAGGGGCTCAGTGCGGGTTTGCGCGGCACCGGGGCGCGAATGAACACGTGCTCGGCCGTGCCCGCGCAGGCAATGGAGTAGATCTCCCCCGTCGCCACGTGCGTCTCGATATCCACCGACATCACCCGCAGTCCCACGTCCACCGGCGCCCCGCGAATCCGTGGATTGCGCACGGTCAGCGTGCGCCCACGCTGCACCACCGCACCTTCACACTCAAACCCGCCCCTCACCGACCGCTCCATCAGGTAGCGCCACAGCGGACTCACATCCGACTCGTACACCCGCATGCCGCTCTCACGGAACTGCCGTGCGGTCTCACGGTACGCCTCGAGCGTGGTGAAATACAGCGCGTCGACAGTCTCGCCGTGCATGGTCCGCAGTTCCACCTGCCGGCGCTCGGCACACCGTGCAGTCTTCTCCGGCGCAGTGGCTCTGGGCACGAAGAACACGGGGCGAAACGAGTCGATTACCGCCACGAGAGGCACGCCTCGGTCGGTTGCCGCGTACAGCGTGAGTTCAAACTGCCCGTTAATATCGCGGTAGGAAGCGGTGAGGAGGAAACAGCGCACGGTGTCCATGGACAGGGCCGCGCGCGAAGCTACTTGTCGGTCATTTCGAGCGTCATGCGGTGTTTCGCGAGATCGTAGTAGCACTTGCCGCAGACCCGCTGGATATCGGCGCAGGAAAGCTCGAGCGTGTCGTTCTTCCCGCCCGCGCCCTGCTTCGTCCGTACCAGCAGGTCGGTCCGCGAGAGCAGCGAATGGTAAAACACGCCGTGTCCACCGCCGGAATCGCTCTGTTCGTTCCACTCGAAGAACAGCAGCAGCGTCGCTTTCGGCGTGCTCTTCACGCGCGCGAGCGTCACGAACTGCAGCCCCTCTTTCGGAAGGAAGTTGCCCATCGCGAACAGCAGCCACGTCTTGTCGGTAATGCTGTCTTTCGTGATACGATACCGTGAGTTCTCGAGATTCAGCAACTCAAACTCGCCGAACGTCTCCTTCACGAATGCATGGTCGTGGCCCCACAGGCTCGCCACCCCGCCCTTCATCAGGGGCGGCGTAGGAATACGGGGCGCGGCTGTCGCAGCCGAATCAGCGGCCGCGACCGCAACGGCACTCAGCACCACCAGCATCACAGCTCTACGCA
>CAZJJT010000070.1:0-11857 GCA_964546395.1 uncultured Fibrobacterota bacterium | reverse complement strand
TGTCAGCACCGGTTCCGCCCGCCCCTCCACCACTTCGCCGGTCACCATGCACTCCACCACGTCACGGCGTGAAGGCAGGTCGTACATGATCGGCACCAGCACGCGTTCGAGCGTGCTGCGCAGACCGCGCGCCCCGGTCTTCTTTTCGGTGGCGATGCGCGTAATGGCCCTGAGCGCATCCCGCGTGAACGTCAGCCGCACGCCCTCGAGCGCAAACAGCTTCTTGTACTGCTTAATCAGCGCGTTCTTCGGTTCGGTCAGCACCTTCAACAGCGCGTCCTCGTCGAGCTGGTCGAGACCGAACACCGCGGGAAGGCGGCCGACGACCTCGGGAATCATCCCGAACTGTCTCAGGTCATCCGGCTCCACCCGCCGCAGAATTTCACCCACGCTCCGTCCCTTGCGGATAGTCACTTTCGAATTGAACCCCATGCGGCTCTCGCCGATGCGCTGCTCGATGGTGTCCTCGATACCCACGAACGCACCGCCGCAGATGAACAGGATATCGCGGGTGTTGATCTGGATGAAGTTCTGCTCGGGGTGCTTGCGGCCGCCCTTGGGAGGGATGTTGGCCGTGGTGCCCTCGAGAATCTTCAGCATCGCCTGCTGCACGCCCTCACCCGACACATCGCGGGTAATTGAGGGACTCGGGTTCTTGCGCGCTATCTTGTCGAACTCGTCGATATAGATGATCCCCTGCTCGGCCTTGGCGAGGTCGTAGTTGGCCGCCTGCAGAAGGCGCACGAGCATGTTCTCGACATCCTCGCCCACGTAGCCCGCCTCGGTGAACACCGTCGCGTCCACTATCGTGAACGGCACCTTCAGCAGCTTCGCCAGGGTCTGCGCCACCAGCGTCTTGCCGGTCCCGGTCGGGCCTATCATCAGGATGTTCGACTTCTCTATCTCCACGTCATCGACATCCCGCTGCCGCCGCGAGAGGATACGCTTGAAATGGTTGTAGGCAGCCACGGCCACACCCCGTTTCACTTCGGGCTGCCCCACCACGTACTGCTCGAGAAACTCGTTGATCTGCTGCGGCGTGGGAAGGTTGTCGATACTCAGTTCAGTGCCGCCCGCGCGGGTCTCACGCAGGATCTCGTTGCACATGTCGACACACTCGCTGCAGATATGCACCGAAGGGCCGGTAATCAGCTTCCCGACTTCCTTGGGCCCTTTCCCGCAGAACGAGCACCGTATGCCGGCCTGTCGCGGCCGCGATGTCACGATAGACCTCCTCCACGCGAGGACAGTATCTCGTCAATCACGTGGTACTCCAGCGCCTCCTCGGCGTTGAAGTACAGGTTCCGGTCGGTGTCCTTGCGGATGCGCTCCATGTCCTGACCGGTGTGCTTTGCCAATATACTGTTGATCGTATCCTTCACACGCACGATCTCCTTGGCGTGGATCGCCACATCCGCCGCCTGCCCGCCAACGCCGCCAATCGGCTGGTGGAGCATGATACGGGCATGCGGGAGCGCGTAGCGCTTGCCCTTGGTGCCCGCCGCGAGGATCAACGCACCCATACTCGAGGCCTGCCCGATACACACGGTCGCCACGTCCGGCTTGATAAACTGCATGGTGTCGTAGATGGCCAGTCCCGAAGACACCAGGCCACCAGGGGAATTGACGTAGATCGTAATGTCCTTCTCCGGGTCCTCGTACTCCAGGAAAATCAACTGTGCCATGATCACATCCGCCACAGAATCCTCGATGTCCGATCCAAGGAAGATGATGCGCTCCTTGAGAAGCCGCGAGTAGATATCGTACGAGCGCTCCCCGCGGCCGGTCTGCTCGAGTACCATCGGTATCAACGACATGTCGTGCTGCATCCTTTCGTGGAACTGCTCAGGCACTCGGCTGCTCTGCTGGCTCGACACCGGTCGCCTGTGTTGCAGGGTCGTACTCACCAAGAAGATAATCCAGCGTCTTGCGTTCACGTATGTCTTCGCGTATTCTCACCGTGGCCCCATTGCGCCGCAGCGCGTCCTTCACCGTCTCCACCGGCTGATGGTACTGGGCCGCGATCTCCTCGATGTGCGCATCGACTTCAGCCTGCGTCGCACGGATATTCTCCTTGTTGGCGACGTAGTTGATAATGCGATACCGCTTCATCGTGTTCTGGCCCACCTCGCGGTACTGCGCGGCAATCTGCTCGCGGCTCGGCGCCTCCTGCCCGGCCTGCTCCGCACGCTGCTTGGCTTCCTCCATCACCGCGTCGATATACCGCTCCACCAGGCTCGGCGGCAGCTCAAACGGGTTGTTCTTGATCAGCGTCTCGATAGCCTTGCTCGCCGCTTCCGACTTCGCCCGCGTCCGCTCCCGCTCCTCGAGGTCCTTGCCGATCCGCTCGCGCAGCGCGGCCTCGTCGGCAAACTCCCCCAGCTTCTTCAGGAACTCCTCGTTGAGCTCGGGGAGCACGCGCTCCTGGACTTTGCTGATAGACAGCGTCAGGTTCCCCTTCTTCCCGGCGATGTCCTTGTCGGGGTAGTCACGCGGGAATGATATGGCCGCCTCGACCGTCTGGCCCGCTGAAGCGCCGATCACCGCCTTGTCAAACCCCTTGATCGAACTCGTACCCACTTCCACCGGGTAGGTCGGACTCGATATGTCGGTCCGCTCCGCCCCGTCAATCAGCACCTTCTCGTACGCGAACATCACAAAATCGCCCTTCTTCGCCGGCCGCTCAACATCGTTGAACGTCGCGTTGCGCCCGCGCAGGTCCTCCACCACCCGGTCAACATCCGCCGGACGGATCTTGTTGGGCGACACGCGGATCTTCAGACGGTCGTAGCCCTTGATCTCAATGGCCGGCTCGATTTCGGTCTCCACCGTGAATGTCAGCGACGCACCTTTCTCGGCGCTCAGACTGCTCACCGTTGCACCGGTGATCGGCGACACCGACTTGTCGCGGCAGGCCGACTCGTACGACTTCTGGATCAGGTCTTCGATCGTCTCCGCCCTGATAGCATCGCCGAACCGCGTGCGGATCAGCTCATGCGGCACCTTCCCCGGCCGAAACCCCGGCAGCTTGACCTTGCGACGATAGGTGTTCACCCGCTCTTCGATGGCGTTCTCCACCTCATCCGCGGGCACTTCGATGTCAAACACCCGTTTCCACGGCTTGGGCTCACTCAGTGTTGTCTTCAACAGACCTCCGCTTCCACAAGTGCACGCCCCGGGCGTGCGGGTATCGTGCGAGAAGGGGGACTTGAACCCCCATCCCTTTCGGGACTAGATCCTAAGTCTAGCGCGTATGCCAATTCCGCCATCCTCGCACAAAAGAACCCGTGCCAAAGGGCACGGGACTGGCCTAACACCACGGAAAATACCGTCTTGCGGGGCCCTGCGGCAAGCCGTTCAGGAAGGGGGAGAAATGGGTTGCGTCTACCCCCCCCGTGATGGTATCTTAACGGTGGCAGTCTTCTTGGCCGTCTTGGGCACTTCTCCTGGGACGGTAGTGCGCGGCGGTGGCAACACCGCCGCGTATCGTTCTTTTAAATCAATGGGTTACATTGCTGAAGCACGTGCACACGGCATGCCGTTCCCTTCGCGCGTCCACTAGTCCGGATGCCGATGTGCGACGTAGCGGAGCCCTCCCCGACAGCACTCGAAACGGGTTCGGAGCAGGCCGCGTGGCGGCCGCAGAACACGGGGTGTGGCCACGCCAGACTGACGGACGACGCAAGGCAGTGGAGCAGACGGAGTAGCCGCGTGGCAGCATGCCACGGCGAGCCCCTCAGCCGCTGTCTCACTTAACGCGAAAGCATACGTTTGGAGTTCCAGGACTATGGATTCAGTACTATCGAGTGCCAGCATCGCAGCGGCAGCAGTGAGCTTCGTATCACTCATTCTCAACGTGGTGATACTTCGCAAGCTCACCGGTCTGAAGACCGCTCAGCGCCAGCCGGTCGATGCGACTCCGCGGCGGCAGGACAGTTCTCCTCAGCGCCGCCCCCAGCAGCAGGACCGCAAGAGCGGCAGGCCGCAGGACAGCGATCAGTCCGCGCGCCAGCGTCCGCCCCAGCAGGTCAGCACCACCGAGAGTTCCCTGCGAGATATCAACCTGCGCCTCAAGAACGCTGAGAAGTTCCAAGAGCGGGCGCGGCAGGAGGTTCGGGAAGTAACCGGCGGGCCGAGCAGCACCCAGGACCGTCAGGGCGGACAGAACCAGGGCCGTCGGGACCGTGGTCCCCGCGGCAGGCGGCGCGGCCGCAACCGTCCTCACGGCAACCGTCCGGACCGCGACTCCTCGGCACCGCAGGGCAACGGCTACCAGCGTCCGAGCGACAACGGCGAAAGCGATTTCAGGCGCCGCGAACTCGGGAATGTGTCGGAGCAAACGCCGAGCCCGGAGAGCCAACCGGCGCAGCATGAACCGGCGCCGGGTCTGAGCACGCAGGAAACGCCGGTCGTGCAGGAGCAGCACATCCAGCCGGTGGAAACACCTCGTGAGACGACTCGTGAAGCCCCGCGGGAAGAGCCGCAGCAAGCGCGAGTTGAGGTGGCTGAGAAAGCGCCTGAGCAACAGAGCGATTCGCAGCAGCAGGAAGCAGCTCCGGCGGCCCCGGTATTCGGGCGGCGCTAGGTTGCTGGTTCAGAGCAGAAAGTACCGGGCAGGGAGCGACTGAGCGCTTCCTGCCCTTTTTCTTTGGTGCTCCGGGGTCTCCGCGCGGAAGCAGCCCTCGACCTACCGGGTAAACGAATCGTACCCCTTGTACTCGGCCGTGTTCTTGTGTCGCTCGGGGTCCTTCTGGCACTCCTCCTCGAACTCCGCAAGCGCTTCCTTGTAGTCCTCCGCTTCCAGGTCCTCCCCCCGCTCCTCCTCAATCACCAGGTACTGGCATTCAGGGAGCTGCTCCTTCGCCTCAGCATCGGTCTTTGTGGCAATCGCCAGGCCGGTCGAGAACGGGCCCGTCGGATATATCGCCTGCGAGAAGAAGTAGATCTTGCCGGCTTCGAAGTTGACCTTCTCGGTGGCAATGTTCTTCTCGTCGAACGCGCACTGCAGGTAGTGCTCGCCAGGCTCGACCTCGGTGAGATAGTAGCTCTTCTTCTTGGTCTGCCCGATCCATGTGCCGTCGATGTAGTTGTCGGTAATCATGGCAAACGCGTAGTTCATGATCCTCATCACGACCAGCAGTGCCTTGCCCTCGGGGGCAGCGATGGTCGGGGTTTCGTCGCTCTTCTCCATGTACATCTTCGGCTTGGCCGCAACAGCAGCGCTGCACACCAGCAGCGCCAACACGGTCGTTCTCAGGTTCAGCACACACACCTCCTGTGGGTAGTAGTTTGGGATGGCTCGCCTTCGTCAGGCAGTGGCAGGCAATATACGAAATCGCGCTGTTCAGGCAACCGCACCGGTCAACCCGCCATCCACCACCACGGTCTGCCCGACTACATAGGACGCCTCAGTCGAGGCGAGGAACGCAACCACCGCCGCGACCTCCTTGGGGTCACCGAACCGCTTCAGCACTATCCGCTCGACGCTGGAGCGCTTGATCTGCCGGGGCATGCGTGAAGTCATGTCGGTCTCGATGTATCCCGGGACCACGCAGTTCACGCGGATCCCTCTCGGGCCCAGCTCGGCGGCCAGCGAGCGCGACATGGCGATGATCCCGCCCTTCGACGCACTGTAGTTGACCTGCCCGCCAATTCCCACCATGCCGGCCACCGAGGCCACGTTGACAATCGTGCCGCTCCGCGCACTCATCATCGGACGGCACACCGCCTTGGCCCACCGAAACGCCCCCGACAGGTTGGTGTCGATCACCTTCTCCCACTCTTCCATCGACATCATCATGAGGTACTGGTCCGCGGTAATACCGGCATTGTTGACCAGGATATCGACGCGACCGCACTCGGCTACCACCGATTCCACGGTGCGCTCTATCGCCTCGCCGTCCCCCTGCGCGCATTTCACCGCCTTCGCCCCGCACGCTTCAGCTGCTCGCGCGGCCTCCTCATCGCGATGGTACGTGAAGAACACGCGGGAGCCGGCGCCCTGGAGTCGCTCCACGACCGCCCGGCCGATCCCCTTCGAGCCCCCGGTCACCACCACCACACTCCCGTCGAATGTCATGCTCCACTCCCTCTCAGGTTCTGCCCGGCTGCGCCCGCGACCTCTTCGACCGCCGTACGGGCGGCCTCGCATGTCACCCGAGTCAGGCAGGGCCGGAACACACGCCAGCACACGTTGCCGCCGTGCGCATGGCATGGCCGGCACCACAGCGGCGTCTCCAACACCCGGTACGGCGGCTCGCCCCACGGGAAAAACCCCCAGTGCCAGGTAGTCGCGCCGTAGATAGTCACCGTGGGTGTCCCGACGGCCCGCGCCAGGTGCATCAGACCGGTGTCGTTGCCGATTGCCGCGGTGCTTCGCTGCAGGACGGCGGCGCTGGCCGCAAGCGACAGCACGCCGGCAAGACTGAGCGCACCCTCACCAATCCGGGAGGCCAGTGCCTCGCCCGCCGTGCGATCCGCTGGACCACCCAGCACGGCCACCCGCCAGCCGTTCTGCGCGAACCACTTCCCCACTTCCGCGTACCGCTCCTGCGGCCAGGCCTTGTTGCGCCATGCACAAAACGGCGCCATTCCAAGCATACGCGCCCTCGGCTCCCCCAGCATGTCCGCCGCTTCACCCAGCGCCTGCTCGTCCACCACAATGGACGGCAGGGCGGGAAGCGCCCCCGAACCATCCCAGCCTGCAGCTCTGAGACAGCGGGCAACCACGGTTTCGGAAGAGGTGTATGTATTGAGCCGCAGTGCCAGCAGGAGCGCTCGCTTGCCGTGGAGCTTGTCGAACGTCGCAGCCCGGGCACCGGGAGCATACCGCAGCCTCAGTCCTGCCGAACGGCGGTTGTTCTGGAGATCAACCACCACATCCCACTGGCCGCCCGGCTCGGGCAGCAGCGAACGGCGGTCCGGCTGGAGTACGTGAACCCCTGCCAACCGCGGATCGCGCACAAACATCTCGTGCCACGGAGACGCAGTAGCGAAGTGGATGTCGGCGCCGGGGTGCTGCCGGGCGAGGAAGGGGATCACCGAAGAGGCGAGGACCGCATCGCCCATCGAAGAGAGCCGGATGACAAGAATTCTCACGAGTCTGCACCGCGTCGGGGACCAGAATCAGCTGCTACACGAGAGAGAGAAGTATACTATATTTTCCCAGTACGGGATCCGTGGCTCTTCCCCCACCCATGTGAGGCATGCTGCATGCCGACAGGCCCTCAGTCAGCCCCCAACCAGCGGCTTCGTGCTGACGGGCAGGTTGACAATCCGTACCAGACCAAGCTTCCCCAGCCCGGCGAGAAGATCGGCCCGAACAGGGTCGAACAGCTGATTGGTGAAGGCGGGATGGCCGGGGTGTACAAGATCTGGAACGAGGGGCTCGAGGTGGTGCGCGCGATAAAAGTCCTCAAGCGGCCGATGATCAAAGAAGCGCGGGAGCGGTTCCTCACTGAAGCCAAGATCCTCGCCGATATCCGCCACCAGAACATCGTCGAGATCTACAGCATAGGGCTCTACGAACAGCAGACACCGTTTATCGAAATGGAGTTTGTCGACGGGGTCTCGGTGAAGAAGCTGCTCGCGCAGAACGCCCGCATCGCGCTTCCCGCCGCCCTGGCAATCGGCTACTCCGTCTGCAACGCTCTGCAGTACGCACACACCAAGGACTACACGCTCTACGGCAACGTGTACCACGGCCTGATCCACCGCGATATCAAGCCGGACAATATCGTGATCGGCAATGACGGGCATATCAAGCTGATGGACTTCGGCATCGCGCGGCCCAGCGAGGTGAGCCTGCATACGGTGGGCGCCAAGATCATGGGCACACTCGTGTACCTCAGCCCCGAACAGCTCAACGGCATGGAGCTTGACCACCGCAGTGACATCTTCAGCATGGGCACGGTGCTGTACGAGATGATTACCGGACAGCGCGCGTTCCCGCAGAAAACACTCTCGGAGTTGGTGCAGGCGAAGACAAAGGGGCAGTATGCGCCCATCGCGAGCCACGGGGTCCAGGTGCCGAAGGAGCTTGCCGAAGCCATCGACAAGGCCATGGCCCTCGAGGTGCAGGACCGCTACGACACCTCGGCGGACCTCGCGCGCACACTCTACGAACTGCTCCACGACATGACCGACCTCGCCCCGCAGGAAGTTGTGCAGCTGTACGTGAAGGACGCCACGGCGAAGGTGCCCCCACCCCGCAAGAAACGCGGCGGAGGAGCAGCCGCAGTGATCATCGGCGTGCTCAGCGGTCTGGTCGTGGCACTGGCCGCGACCGTCGCAGCCCTGCTGTTGTTCAGGTAGCGGAACCGATCCGTTCGATTCCTCGGCCCGCAGTCACATGCAATTCTCGGCTCTCCTGGAATCCACCGAGCGCTTCCCCGTCTCACCTGGCGTGTACCTGATGAAGGACAGTCGGGACGGCGTGCTGTACGTGGGCAAGGCGGTCAACCTCAGGTCGCGCGTACGGTCGTATTTCAGCGACGATCACGCCGATCGGCCGCATATCATCCCCATGCTCAAGCGGCTGCACCACGTGGAGTGGATTGCCACCACGAGCAACGCGGAAGCGCTGATACTCGAAGCGAACCTGGTACGGACCCATGCCCCCCCGTACAACATCGAACTGAAAGACGACAAGCATTTCCCGTACCTGAAGATCACCCTCCAGGAGGCGTTTCCCCGGATGGTAGTGGCCCGTCGTGTCGAGCGCGACGGGGCCAAGTACTTCGGACCCTACACCGACGCCGGGGCGATGCGGCGGGTGATGGCGTTCGCGCGCAAGGCGTTCAGGCTCCGCGACTGCACCCGCAGACTTCCACTGTCACGGCCCGTGCGGCCGTGTATCAACTACTCGATGGGCCAGTGCAGCGGCGCATGCGCGGGCCTGACAGACGAAGAAACCTACCGGGCAAACGTCGAGCACCTTGTCCAGTTCCTTCGCGGACGGCGCACCGAACTTCTCGACGAACTCGAGCATCGCATGCAGCAGGCTTCGGAAACGCTTCAGTACGAGCGCGCGGCACAGTTCCGCGACCAGGTCCGTCTGGTGCGCGACGCGTCGCGGCAGCAGAGGGTAGATCTCGCCGAAGCTCAGGGGGACTACGACGTGTTCGGGGTACACGAAGGCGAGCGCGACGTGTGCCTGGCAGTGATGCATTTCAGGGAGGGCGTGCTGATGGGGTCGCGGCATTTTCTGGTCGGCCGGCCCTCGTGGGAGCTCTCGGCAGGACAGTTCGATGAGACCGTCCTGCGGTACTACTTCGATACCACGTACGACCCGCCCGCCGAGATCCTCGCCCCGCCCGACCTCCTCAGCGATCTGTCCACGCTGCAGGACTGGTTCGCCGACCAGCGCAGTACCACCGTGCACGTGCATGTCCCCCAGCGCGGCCCCAAGCGCGAACTGGTGGCACTGGCACAGCGCAATGCGCGACTCTACCTGGTGCAGAAGGCGCCCCACCGCGACGAGGACTCCGTACGCGACTTGCGCGAGGTCCTCGGCCTGCCGGTACTGCCGCGGGTGATTGAAGCGTTCGATATCAGCAACCTCGGGGCCTCCTTCGCAGTGGCGGGGATGGTGCAATTCGTGGACGGTGCGCCGCGACGGGCGGGGTACCGGCGCTTCAGGATACGCTCGGTGGAGGGGCAGGATGACTTCGCGATGCTGATAGAGGCGGTGACGCGGCGGCTCGCGCGCTTGACAGCGGAGAACAAACCGTTTCCCGACCTGCTGCTGATTGACGGCGGGAAGGGGCAGTTGAGTGCGGTACGACAAGCGCTCGGGCAGTTCGAACACCCGCCGGCGGCGGTATCTCTTGCCAAGGGAGAGGAAGTGCTGCACTCGCCGTTCGTGCAGAGCGAGGTACGCCTGCCCGATACGCACCCCGCGCGGCGCCTGGTCGAGCGGATTCGGGATGAAGTGCATCGGTATGCGCTCTCGTACCATCGCCTGCTCCGGGGCGGGCAGTTCAAACGCTCGGCACTCGAAGAGATACCGGGGGTGGGGCCGGCCACCGCGCAGCGACTGCTGCGGCAGTTCGGCTCGATCCGCCGGCTGCGCAAGGCAGGCGTGGAGGAGATCGCGGCCGTGCGCGGGGTCACGGCTGCGGCCGCACGGGCCGTGCACGCGACACTGGCCCGCACCGAGCCGTAGTAACACGTTCGACCACATAGCCCGGGAGCTCGACGCTCCCCCGGCCATGTGCCGGCGTCGACAGCGGATCCAGCACGTGCCGCAACAACGCATCCGCCAGCGCCGGCACGTTGAAATCGTAGCTGGTGAGCCCAGCCACCATCGCCTCCGGCGAATTGTCAAAGCCCATCACCGAGATGTCCGCCGGGACAGCCGCATCCCTTTCGGCAAGCAGCCGGAGGACGGCGAGGGCGACAGGATCGCTGGCGCACACCCATGCCGTTGCCCCGGAGTCGAGCGCACGCGCAACCACCGGCCGCAGATGGTCCTCCAGCGTGCGCGCCAGCACGTGCTGGAACGCCGGGTCGCGGCGGTACGCCTCGGCGTCGAACGGTCCGGCGCCGCGCATGTCCCGGTGAAACTCGGCCACCGCGCTCAGCAGACGCCGGGTCGCGGGATGCGCGAACGCGTGGTCACGCAGCGCGAAGTCATCGGCACACACACCGGGGTCGTACACGCGCAGACTCGCCCCGTCTCCGGCCTGCCCAACCGCCTCCGCAAGACCGGCCAGGCGATTGCGGCTCCACGGTGCTGCGTGGTAGGGCGTGACGAAGGCACATTCGCGGTGCCCGCGCATCAGCAGAAACCGTCCGGCCTCCCGCCCGGCATCGTCGCCATGTGCGATGGAGAAACGCCTCAGCAGACGTCTGGCTGCGGGCGCGGCACGTGCCGGAGGAGCATCACCAGTCTCGTCCACCAGCGCCACAGGGCGTCCCTGCGCGCCAAGGACACCCACCAGTTCGCGCTGCTGCTCCGCCGGCAGGTCCATGTGACGTACGACATAGCCGGCCACGACACCGGGCTCCCCCCCCGGCGACAGGCCGCTGCCACCCAGACAATCCTCCATCGACCGCACCTCGAGACGGAGCCCGGCACGCGCGCTTCCCGACTCCAGACAACGCCACAGCTCCTGCGCACGCGCGGACAGGTCGGTGAACATATCCATCTGCCGCGCTCTGCCCACAAATACCACCGTCGTGAACCCGGCCCCCGCAGGCGCCGTGGGACGCACCCGACACCCCCGTCCGTGGCGCTCCACGTACCCTTCGGCAACCAGCACCTCCAGTGCCCTGCTGAGGGTCGCATGTCCCGCACCAAAGCGGACCCGCAACTCCTTGAGCGAGGGTAGTCGCGAATCCGGCGGGAGCGCGCCCTGTAGCATGTCGCGCACAAGCTGGTCATGCACCACACGCCAATGACCGGTGCTTCCGGAAGCGGGGGGCGAGGACCCGCCCACCACCCGCACCACGCTCCCCGGAGCCGGGCACGACGGGAGGGGGTTCGGACGGGTGGCGCGCTCGGGACCGGTCGTGAGAAGCCCCTCGTCTGCAAGGGTGCGCACCGCCTTCCACATCGTGACATGCGCCACCCCCGCTTCTGCCGCGAGCCTGCGGATGCCCGGCAGACGTTCGAGACCCCGCTGCCGGGCCTGCTCCAGGCACGCAAGGAGGTGCCTTCGGGCCCTGCCGGCTGCTTCGCTGCGCCGTAGACTCCCCGGCTTCCTACCTGCCATCACGGGCCCTCCTGATGCGTCAGACGGTACTGCATTGAATATAACATGTTATTCCATAACGGTGTTTTGGGGACTCTATACGCGATGTCCTGTGTGACGGGATGCTGTACCATATGGTTGCTGCCACAGCGAAGGAGTCA
>CAZJJT010000069.1:0-13318 GCA_964546395.1 uncultured Fibrobacterota bacterium | reverse complement strand
ATGATATCATGCTGTTCCCAAAGCTGGTTGTTGTTGACTCCCGGCAGGTAGTAGCCGCCGTTGATGAACGTGGGGTTCTGGTCGGTGCCGAAGTCCAGATCCATCATCATATTGGGGTATCGGCGACTGGGTGACGTGGACGGGTTGCATGCCTGCATGCTGAAGATCTCATCAGCCAGTGTGGGGCTGACCATCGTGTATACGTGCAGAGCAGGCGAAGCCGTGCTCGTACCGAGGTTCACGATATGCGGGTCGCGAAGCGCGGTGCTGATGTAGTTGCCGTCCCAGGATATGCCGCCCACGTAGGCCCCCTCGTCCCACACCACTTCCGCACTGCCCGAGGGGACACCGCCGGGAACAGCCATCTTCATCGTTTGCCCGACATTCCACATGTTGTTGCCGTTGGTGTCGGCATAGATGACCGTCAGTTCGGGGGCGTTGGGGATGAAGCGTGCCTCGAATGCCCTCTCCGGCACAACGGTCACGTGCGTGGGCGACGGAGAAATCTGGCAGATGACGGCCTTGCCGGGAAGTCCCGCACCGGTGTTCCCGTCAGAGGACGGTCCGTGCGAGTAGATAATCCACTGCCCATCTGGCGAGATACTTGGGAGGATCGCATCGGCACCACCGGCCACTTCAGTAATCGTCGGTGTTGGCGCAGAGAAGTCCACATAGCAGAGCTTGCGGGAAGTAGTGTCGTACTGATCCTGCTTCGGGTTCTGGATAAACACCAGCTTCACACTGCTTGTGCCGCAGAAATCCAGCACCTGCTGCTTGGTGACCAGGATCTCCGCTTCAATCTGCGCATGGGACATGCCGTAGAGACATGCCGCCAGAAGCAGCCCGCCGGCCACTACCCGGCCCGTCCTCGTCATAGTCTTCACCACCTGCATCGGACACACTCCTTTGTGTTTGGGGTTCCCGTTGTTTGTCCCCCGAATCCGTCCCCTTGGGTATTCTACTCTCAATATGCGGAAATAGCAACCAGTTGTGGCACAATTCGTACAGCGGTGTTGAACACCTGCCCGGCGCGTTCGGCAGCGACAGCGCTGTCAACACACCGGATATCATCCTGTTATTCGAGTACGGTCTCCCAGGTATTGCTCAGGCCGAAGCACTCCATGGCCGAGCCCGCGTCCGACACCATCTTGCGTGCCTGCGCCACCATGGCATCCATCGCGTCATCGGTGCGCTTCTGGTTCACATGGAACAGCCCGAAGCGTTTTGCCCCGGCCTCCATGCCCAGTCGTACCGCGCTCTCGAACACCGAGTGACCCCACCGCCGGCTGTAGTCCTTCTGCGTGTACTCAGCGTCGTGGATCAGCAGGTCGGCCTCGCGAGAGAATTCCCGGTACTCGGCCATCGACTTGCCGCCAGGGTGCACATAGTCAAGCTCGTTGTCGGTGAGAAACACAAACGATTTCCCGTCCTCTTCGATACGGTACCCCAGGCCGCCATTGGGATGGCTCAAGGGAATGGCAGTAAACTGCAGCGAGCCAATCGAGAACGGTGCTCCGTCGAGATCCACGAATTCCGTGGTGCCTTCGACCTGCTCGAGATCCACCGGGCAGTACGGTCCGCGCATGATCCCCTTCAGTATCTCCCGCGTCTTCATGCTGCCATTGTACGGCGGCCCGTATACCGTGATCCGCGTGTCCTGGTTGTACAGCGGCGCAAAGAACGGCACCCCCATGACATGGTCAAGGTGCGCATGCGTGAACACGATCGACAGGTGCGCGACGTTCTCCCTTGCGAGTCTCTCGCCCAGTCTGCGGATTCCCGAGCCGGCGTCCAGCACTACCACTCCTCCGGACTTCGGGTGCAGCTCCAGGCAGGTAGTGTCACCACCGTAGCGGTTGTACTCCGCCCCGCTCACCGGAATCGACCCGCGTGACCCCCAGCACCGTATGTACATGCGTCTCCCGCGCTACCTCTTCAGAATAGTGTCACAACGCGTGCACCACAGAGTACTAAGTATAGCAATGCGCGCAGCGAAAAAGCGAGTGCCTTCACGCCTTCCGCGGTGGACGAGTGCTCCACGTGCCACGACGCTCCGGCGGATGGAACCGTCCGCCCTGCTTCACCTCCGGCGTCCTCAGCACCCGGTAGTGATGGATGTCGACTCCCCTGAGATCCCCGCCGCTCAACACCCCCATCCACGTGCGCCCGTCCTGACCATACAGCCCTTCGGCGTAGATCACGCTGCCCCCGGCCACATCCACGTTCACCGCGCCGTACTCCTGCAGGGCCCGCGCAACCACCCTCGCCGCCGGAGTGAGTCCAAGCGTGTCGAGGTCCAGCGAAGGGTCCAGTTGGATCACGCACCCCTCAGGAAGGCCGCCCTCGGTGAACCCGTCGGTCCACGTCGCCGGCCACACGTACTGCTGCAGCGCGTTGCACCCGGTGGCGAATGACAGCTTGTGCGCAATCCGGCCCGCCTGGATTTCTTCGTACATGATCAGCCCTGCCAGTATCGGTACACCCGCCGCGCGACCCGGGCCGTAGCGGTGGATCGACTCCCCGTCCTTCACCCCGAATTCCCCCTCCCGAAACACCCCCTCGCCATCCATGGGATAAGTCATCCCGGTCATCGAGTCCCACTCGCCGCGCTCATCCCTGTGCGCAAAGAACATGTCCCAGATCGTGCGCCGGCCGTAGTCCACCAGCGCGATATGGCTGTCCTGCATCGGATCCGGGATGGCGTGGTCGGGAATCGGCACGGGCTGCACGAACGACTCCCCGTGGCCGCTGCGCCCGTCGAGGAACTTCGTCTGGTGTGGCTTGACCTGGTGCACGGGCGTGCTCTCGTCGACCTCGTAGACCGGGATGGTCCACTTGTCGAGGTTGAGCCAGAAATTCGGGTCGCGTTCCCCCGCAAGAATCTCCACCCATCGCGAGCTGTTGGGGTCCGTTTCGGCATCTGCAGCGATCGGTGTGTTCCAGAAACTGCCCGCAGAGAACCAACGTTGGTACATGGACATATCCTTCTTGGTGCAGTGTAGTCAGCAGCCGGAAAGATACTCACAGGCGCCCTGGTGCAGAGGGAGTCAGTGGAACACCTACAGCGCACGTCGAGGGTGGGGGTCAGCTACACTGCGTGCACCACCGTCTCTGCCCACCCCCTGCCTGGCCGAAGGCTCCCAAGCGAGCAGTTCGCTGGAGTGCGCAGATCGATGCCTAGTACGGGTACCACCACTTGCCGCTGTTCTCGAAGTATTCGAAGGCATCGATGATGTCGAGGTAGACACCGTCGAAACCGGCAGCGAGGATGCGGTCGAGGTAGGAGTCGGGTGTACCGAGAATGATCGCCTGCCAGGCAGGGTCCCAGTAGCGGACCTTGTAGTTGCCCGGCCACGCCGGGTTCTCCCCGGCCATCCATGAGGGCGGCGCGTCGTACCACTCGTCCTGCCAGTAGAACCGGTAGTCTTCGGCCTCGCCGATACTCATGTAACAGACCACCAGCCGTGAGCCGCCGTTCGCCTTCTGCTTCAGTGCAGTCACATCTGCCGGTGTGAGTGCCGAGTCCGCCCAGAACGCATCGATGATCAGCATGTCATAGATAGTCGCCGCCGCCGCATCGAGAAAAGCGGTTTTTGTAGTGAATCTGTCATCAGGGCAGATAAGATACAGAAAATTGCGTGCGCTGTCGAGCGACGGGACATCGCGTGCGCTCGCGTGGTAGGGGGCGGCAGGGTATGAGGGAATGCGGTCGAGTTCGCGGGAATCGGCGGCAAAGGAAACGTAGCCCCGCGCGGCATTCTTGGCGTACGAAGCGTCCATCTTCGCAGGACTCGAGCAATAGTCGGTGGCAAACACCTCTATGCCGCTTGCTTCCGCCAGGTCGGTGAACCACAGCAGGTACGCGAGGTCCTCCTCGGGCGTTGCTTCGTTGTCTTCCTCGTAGCCGTAGAACAGGTCCTCCTGCCCCACCCCGTCGATCGCGCTTGCATAGGCGGACTCTGCTGTTCCCTGCTCGTCACCCGTGGTCGAAAGCAGTTCCAGCCCGTTCTGGGGGATCACGACAAAGGTATTGTCGTGCGCCTTGGCATGGGCACTGATCGCCTGCACAAACTCGCGCATGTTCTGCCGGTAATCCTGCGAAGTATCAACATCTTCTGCGCACCCGGCAATCAGTGCACACGAGGCCGTGACTGCGGCACACAGCCAGAGCGAAGCTCTCATGGCTCCTGCCTTCCGCCGACAGTCCACCGGTATCCGAGCGCGATGCAGAGAACGCGGTTCACCGTGTAGCCTTCGCCTGTTGCATCCACCGAGAGCAGACCCCAGGTGTAGCGCACATCGAGGAACGCCTGTCCCGGCCCAAGCGCCACCAAAGCCGCTGCTCCGGCGCTCACGCCGAGGTCGACGTTCCGGGCGCCTTCGTTGCGCGACTCTTCAAGGACCTCTTCGCCGTCCACCTCGACCGATTTGACTGCCCCCAGGAAAAACGCCAGTGCCGGACCGACATACACCGCCGGCGATATCTTCCACGCAACCGGCGGACGGACCTGCAGGTACAGCGGCACCTCGAGGTAGCTCACCCGACTATCGTCGTGCGCACGGCTCTCCTCACCGTCCGCGTTCTCCCGCTCGTAGCTCCAGCGCGCCCCCTTCATGGTGTACGCGAGGCCGGACTGCAAGCCCAGCCAGCGGCTCGACCTCAGTTCGATATCGACCGCGGCGTGGATCGCCGGAGACACGGTGAGAAACTCATCTTCGACGTCACCCGACAGCGTGGCAAGATTGAGTCCGGCGCGGCCGCCCAGAGACAGTTCGGCCGCACTTCCCCACGCCACGAGCGCGAGAAGTACGGCCAATACTCTGACAGGTCCCATGTGCGGCAGCTACTGTGTCACACGAACATACGGGACAGGTTGCCCGCCCACTGCGGTCAACGTCATCTCGTTCCCGCCGGCCGCAAACGCCACTATGGACCTCAGGGTTGCGGTATCAGGGATAGTGACATACATGGTGACCGTATCACCGGTGCGTGCCCATGTTCCCACCGGGATCATGGCGTTCGTTTCGGTCCCGTAGTGGAACGTGTTGTCGGCACGGAATTCGTTGTACCAGAGATCGATGCTGCTCGTATCCGGGTAGTCGGTCTCCCAGAGTCCCACAATCGAGTACGAAACCGGACCTGTTCCGGAATTATCGTCCTCGTCCTCGCAGCCGACAATCGCTGCACCACTCGCAATCAGTCCCGCCAGAAGACACACGAGTGCGCTCCGTTTCATCAGGATACCCGCCCTTCGGTTGTGCGGCATGCCGCGCGCATGCCACCCGGTATGTGTTGCGGCAACTGTGCCACCTCGATCACCACTCATCCCACGAGCCGTAGCTCGCGTACAGGTGCCACACCTTCCCGTCTTCCGGGTTCGAGAGGCGGTCCGATTCCGAGTATCCCTCGTATTTCCACGTCACCAGTGTCCGGCCCCGGACATCCACTTCAGCTTCCTGCCCTGCGTTGAGCGTCCCGACGTGCTCGTCCTCGAACTCGAGGTCCGTCACATCGGCGTGCGCCCGAACGGTGATCGTGTCGGTGCATGAAACCGCCAGAAGCAGCGCCGCCGCCGCAAGACCCACACACATGTTCCTGACCGCCATACTCTCTCTCCTTCCTGAGCAACCTGCCCGGACACTGCAATATCGTATCCGGCCGGGCCGTTGTCAAACCCCCTGGTGTGACACCGGTCATGCAAGCCGGTAGATCCGTTTCGGGTTGTCGTAGAGCCACATCCGGCACATCTCTACCGCCCGACTCTCGCTCATCTGGCCCCGGCCCACGCGCACGCTGAGCGCTCGGGCGATGTTCTCCTGCATCATGCGCAGCACCCCGTACGTCTTCTCCGGCCCGTCACAGTTGTCACCTGCGAACCCGATGATCTTGTTCGCCGGCACCAGGTCGATCCACTCGTTGAGCATCTGCTCGGTCATGTAGGGCGAGATCTGGTGGCACCACACCAGGTTGAGATGCGCGTTGGGGTACTGGTTGCCGATGACCGCCATCTCGCGTACCCACGGAATCCCGCCGTGGTACAGATCGAATGTGGTATCACGGTACCGGCGCAGCAGGGGAATCATGTTGCGCGGGTGGTTGCGGGAGAAGTCTTCCCAACACTCCCAGATAATCCCGCAGTGCACGGCGACTACCAGCCCGGTACTGCCCGCACGCGCCAGGGCGCCATGGGTCAGGTGGATGCCAAGCGCACGGCCCCCGGCTTCGTCCAGCCTGCCGTCGCGCAGTTTGCAGAACAGGCTGCGTGCATCCGCGGCAGACACACACTCGCCGGGAAGATCCGCGACGATCTTGATTCCCGGGTGCTTCTTCCCGGCCAGCATCGGCACCCACCAGTCCAGCCACTCCCCGGTGCTGCCGAATCGCACACCGGTGCGCTGCTCGTGGCCTGCCAGCTTGTCGGCAAGCTGGGCTGCGCTCGCCCATTGAAGGTCACAGAAATCGCGCGACACCTCAACCGCGTAGTCGTCGACCCAGCCGCCCTGGTTCAGAACGCGCTCAATGCGGCATCGCCGTGCCAGTATCGAGTCGTAGAGTCCCGGCTTGTTCGCATCCTGCAGCCTGCGAGACAACTCCTGGTATGTGTCGTCGTTGATATCCTCGATGCCATACAGCTCGGCTGCCGCAATCTGCGCAGCCCGTGCGTAGCCGGTGTCCCGGATCGCCTCGCGGTACGGCCGGAACGCGGCCCAGCGTTCCGCGAGTGGCACGGACGGGTCCTTGATCCACTCCCGCGCTACCTTCATCCCGGCGCTGTATGCGTTGGTCAGCGAGTAGTGACAGAATATCCGCGTGAATACGTCGGCCGCGTGCGTCACGGCCCAGTCCTCGCCGGGCAGATGCTCGTGCGCGTCGATCACCGGCATCTTCTGCATCTCACCGATCAGTTGCTGCACCATCGCGCTCTGCCTGGCCATACCGTTCTGTGGTTCCCGTATGAAGCGGAAGGTGTCTACTGCTTCGGTCACCTGCGATGAGGACGGTGCTGCCTTTCTGCTGCGCTGCCTCCAGCGCCCAGCGGTAGCTTATCCACGCGCCGTTCAGTGAACGCAGATGATCCTGCATGTCCTGTGCCTTCACCCGTGGTGCTCCTTGTGATCGGTAGCCGGCGTGTGCTCGTGGTAATGCCCGTGCCGGTGCATGCGGTTGTGAAGTGCACGGTGGGCGCTGGTCAGCACGAGGCGCATGCGTCTGTATGCGCTCGCTTCCGCCCGTGTGGAAAACGCATCGAGGTATGCCAGGCTGCCTTCAATCTGCTGCAGTATTGTCATGGCGTCGGCCGCAGTATAGAACTCGGTGCCTTTCACGTTCACCATGACAGGCGAGCTGTGTGCCGCAATCATCTCCCGCCGTTGCTTCTGCTGACCACGGATCAGCAGTGCCAGCCATGAGCTGCGCGCCACATTCACCCGCCAGTGCCCCTTTGCCTCCCACGGCTTCACCGCCGTTCGTTCGCGCACTTCGCCGTTCACCACCAACTCCACGCTGGTCATGGGGACGGTGACACTTGCCGCGTCCCAGACTACATCGACCGTACCGCCGGTCCGCGACATGCTGATGCGCTCCCCCGACACCTTCCCGTCCACCGAAAACTCCATCAACGGCCCGTACGTCACGAACGTCTCGCCCCTGCGGATCGCGCCTTTCCACTGCTCGTAGGTAAACGAGCGGTTCTTCGGAATGCGTGCATAGGTGCGCACGGTGCCGATCGCCGTGTTGGCGCTCATCTTGTCGGTACCGCCGACTGCTGCCACGAAGTACCCGCAATTCAGGTAGCGGTACCAGTCGGCCAGCGAATTCGCGTCGATGCCGCTGTAGAGGTCTCCCCACGCAGTCATCTCGACCCCGTCCGCCTGCCCGCTCACGATCGTCGCGGCGTGCTCCATCCGCGGCCAGGGGAAATGCGGGATGACCACGACGCCGTCCTGCTTCCTGCACTGCGCGGCCCACTCGGTGAGGAGTGTCTCAACCGGATCTCCGATGGCAGACTCGTCCGGACCGCCGGTGGTCATGGGTGCGATGATCGGGGGGTTGTATCCGAGCAGGGAGATGTGTCCCAGCACATGCTGGCGGTTCTCGGAGCCGACCCGTACCAGGTACTCTCCGTCACCGCCCGCTTCCTTCGAGCCGATCGTCGTCCTGCCGTCGAAGTCCCCCACGTTGGTCATCAACTCGCCCCATTGGCTGGCCAGCAGATTCACTACGTTCACGCCTTCGGCCGCCCCTTCCAGGTGCGCGGTCTGCGGCGAGAGGAAATGCACGTGCGTGTCGGCGCTGACCCAGCCACGGGAGCGCCAGCGGAGCACACGTTCAACCGTGAGGGTGATATCGCGGGTGGCGCGAGTGATTCTTGCCGTGGTGCGGACCGGACGGATCTCGTAGCCCTTGGCAACCTCGATGTACACTGTTCCCAACGGCAGTTTCAAGACCGTCTCACCGGGGATATAGGTGCAGCGATGGCCCCCCCGATGGACGAAGTCGGTGCTGTAGTCCTCGAACCAGGCATCGTTGGGGACACGGTGCCTGTCTTCGGGCGCGAGGTACTCGCCCTCGGTGCCGTGCACGTGCAGTTTCACCGCCACGGGCGCGTTGCTGCCCTTCTCCACCACGCGAAGACGTACGCGCTGGCTGGCCGGCGCCACCGCGCGAAGCCCGCCGCGGCGGGTCTCCTTCTCCACTGCAGCCACCGCAACAGTCTTTCCACCCGGCAGATGGAACTGCGCGTCGGGATGTGCGGCGTACTCGACGAGGATTTCGCGTTTCGAGTGTTCGGGGCTCTTGTTGTTGCAGGTGCGCGGCCAGCCGGCAACAGGGTAGAGTGCTCGCGGTTCGGCCGAGATCACCTGGCCGAGGTCCAGCTGAATCTGTTCGTACAACCCGTCAGGCCCGAGCATGCCGTCCCATTCGGTGCCTGCGGGAAGTGTCAGCACCGCCTTGCGGCGCGTGCGCCAGCGAATCGGCGTGTCCGAAGCGTTGCCCGCCGACACGGCCGACAGGACAATCGGCACGCCGCGCGGCTCGATGCGAAACGCTTTCACCCGCTTGCCAGGCTTCGGGTTCCTCCACGCCCACACCCAGCTCACCCACGCCCCACCGTCGGGCTGTGCCACCCTCGTCTGGCTCCATCCCCATCCACGCGCGTTCTGTTCGTGGTGAGCGCGCACCGGGTGCTGCTTGCGGAACGCCGCCGCCTCCACGCACGGACTGCCCCAGCCCGATCGGTATGAACCGAGCTGGTGTTTGCGGCGGATCGTGGCCCGCGCTTCGGTGCCGTCGTCGTAGACAAGCACGTAATTCGCGAGCACTTCATGGATACGCGCCATCGCCTTCTGCTGGGCGGCAAAGCCCCTTCTCGCCGCGTTCTGCAACGCCGGTCGGTCGGTGGCGTGCAGGAACACGAACCAGCCGGCCCTGGTCGGCTTCAGCGGCACTACAACTGGTGTGTCCTTCGCGAAGACGACCTTCCTGCCGACTTCGAATGCGATACCTTGACAGACACACCTGCCCGCCGGACCGTGTTCTGTGAGTGCAGCATGCATGTCTTCGGCAAGCTTCGGCGCCTTGAGCTGTGCCGGTGATACGTTGCCGGCGAGCGTGACCGGTGCGAATCTGTCAGTTGCTGGTCCGTCGATGTAGTGTTTCATGCCCGTGCACTCCTTTCGCTGAACATCCTGGCGCCCCGCGAGCCCCAGGAGATGTCACTTCACCCGTACAACAGTCTTCAACAGATCGCAATCTCTCGAGCAGCCGCCGACCATGATCTCGAATTCGCCCGGTTCCACCACGCGCTGCAGCTCCGGCGTCACCAGTGCGAGTGACTGCACCGGGACCGGTATCGCCACGCGCTGTGTTTCTCCTGCTTGCAACGCCACGCGTGTGAATCCCTTCATTTCCTTGAGCGGCGTGGTAACGGAAGACACGAGGTCGTTGACATACAGCTGCACAGTTTCCACCCCTTCACGCGGGCCGGTGTTGGTCACCGTCACGGCTGCCGTAAACGTATCGTGTGGTGCAAGCTCGGTCCTGTCAATCTCGAGATCGCTGTACGCGAACGACGTGTAGCTGAGGCCGAAGCCAAACGGCCATTGCGGCTCGGCGGTCATGTCCGCGTACTTCTTCGCGTGCCAGCCCGGGAGTTCGTTGTAGAACACGGGAAGCTGTCCCACGTGGCGCGGCCACGAGACCGTGAGTTTGCCGGAGGGAACGGTGTGACCGAAAAGCACGTCGGCAACCGCCGTTCCGCCCTCCATGCCCGGGTTGAACGCGCAGAGTATCGCCGGCACATGCTCGGCCGCCCAGGGGATCGTGAGCGGCTTGCCGCAGATCAGCACCAACACGACGGGTGTGCCTGTTGCGTGGACCGCTTCGAGGAGTTGCTGCTGCGCGCCCGAGAGCGACAGGTCCGCCCGGTCCTTCATCTCGCCGTTCAGGTGGTTGGTGTCCCCCAGTACCACCACTGCAGCTTCTGCGTCGCGAGCACAGGCCACTGCTTCGTCGATTGCCTCCTCAGACAGGTCCATGGCATCGCAGCCACGTGCGTACGTCACGCTGCCACGCGTGCGCAGCGCGTCGAGTACCGTGATTGTGTGTTCGCGCGGCTGCTTCTCCTCCGGGCTTTCCCACGGGTTGGCGCCAAGCACCCAGTCGCCCAACTGCGCGACGGGGTCATCAGCATTGGGACCGATGAGCGCCAGCCGGCCACCCTTTTTCAGTGGCAGCAGCGCTCCTTCGTTCTTCAGCAGTACCAGCGACTGCCGTGCCGCTTCGAGCGTTGCCGCACGGTGCTCGGGGCACCCGATGAGTGCCCTCTCGTACGCAGGATCGTGGTGCCGCTGCTGGTCGAACAGCCCCATGGTGAATTTCAGCCGCAGCACGCGGCGGGCCGCACGGGTGATCTCCTCCTCGGAAAGCAGTCCCCTCTCGAGCGCTTCATGTGCCGCCTTCTGCAATCCGCTGGAGCAATTGATAATGTCGTTGCCGGCACGGACCGCCGTTGCGGTTCCTTCCGCTTCTGAAGCACAGACGAACTGGTTGGTGAGCATGTACCACACGTTGCCGGCATCGGTGGTTACCACACCCTCAAACCCCCACTGCTCACGAAGAACTTCCGTGAGCAGCCAGCGGTTTGCCGTGCACACCGTGCCGTCGATGCTGTGGTACGCGGTCATCACCGTGGCGCATCCCGCATTGATCGCCTTCTCGAACGGCGGCAGGAACACGGTCATGAGCGTGCGCCGGGAGATGTCCGACTCGGCCGCGTCGCGGCCGCCATGGGTGTCCGGGTAACCCGCGAAGTGCTTGGCGGTCGCAAGCACGCCGTGGGGATCGTCCGGGCCCGTGCCCTGGTATCCCTTCACAAGCGCGACTCCGAGTTCGCCCACCAGGAACGTGTCTTCACCGAACGTTTCGTTGATTCGCCCCCATCGAAGATCGCGGGCGACGTCGAGCACCGGCGAGAAGGTCCAGTGCACGCCGGTGGCTCTGCACTCGATTGCACTCACACGGCCCATGCGCTCGACGAGTTGGGGGTTCCAGGAACACGACATGGCGAGCTGGCTCGGGAAGATCGCTGCCCGGGGGTAGAGTGCGTGCCCATGGATCGCGTCGAGCGCTGAGAGTGTCGGAATTGCCAGCGGGCGCTTCTCTGCGCGCTGCTGCCACTTGGTGGCCTCTTCGCCCATGGCGAAGGCGTACGAGCCGAGATGATCGCGCTCGAACTGCTCGGTGGGCATACCGCGTACAGAAAGCTGCATCAGCTCGCCGAGTTTCTGCTCGAGTGACATGCGCGAGAGCAGATCGCTCAGCCGTTCTTCGATCGGCAGTGTGCTGTCCTGGTACCGATACATCTCTCCTCCGTTACCCCCGTCATCATGCCGGGGCCGCGATCGGTGAACTGCCGCCGACCACTCCGATTCTGGCCGCGGCAACGCGTGCGCCGCTCTGCGCCGCCTCGACGGTCTGCTGCCCTGCCGCAAGCGCGGCAACGAATCCGGCGTCGAACGCGTCACCCGCCCCTGTGGTGTCAACGACCTCCGTGTCAACCGCCGCAACGCGGTCCGCGCGGGCGTCCTCGTACACCGTGCAGCCCTGCACTCCCTGCTTGACACATACGACTCCCGCGCCAAGACTCCTGAGGCGCGCGGCAACCTGTCCGGGTGGTTCCCGCGGGTACATGACATCAAGCTCGTCGACGCTCGGGAGCACGTAGTCTGCCTGTGCGACCATGATCTCGAAGAGTTCGCGATCCGGCCCAAGCCCCCAGCACTCGTCGAGGAGCGTCACAATCCCCCTCCCCCGGGCCCCCGCAAGCAATTCAGCGCCCCTTGCACCGTCAAGCCGGGGCAGCACGTGAAGGTCCTGGTACAGCAGGTACCTGCAGTCGAACAACCGTGTCTCATCGATATCGTCCCTGCAGAACACCAGGTTCGCCCCGGGGGTATGGATGAATGTGCGGTCGCCGCCGGGGTGCACCCCCACGAACGTGAACGGTGTCATGTTGTCTGCAGAGAGTACTACCCCGGCAACGTCGACACCGTAGCCGGCAAGCGTGTCCCTCAGGAAGCGCCCATTGGGATCACCACCCACCTTCGTGAACACGGCAACACCGACGCCAAGATGTGCCAGCGTGGCTGCGGTGTTCACTGCGCCGCCCCCGGGATGGAACATGACGCGCTGCGTGTTGACCTGCGGACGGACACGTGGTTCGGGGTAGCACTCAAGCGGCCCCGAGAGTGCATCGACAACAGCGACACCGACTATGTTGACTGTCTGCATTCCTGTCACACCCTGCGGTGGACGGACGCGATGGGTCGCTGCTCTCACGCTGTGGCAGGCGGACGCGATGGACTCTCTGCTCACAAAGCACTGGCTGGCCATGGGAGAAGTTGATCGGGAGCACAAGGTGAAGCTGGTGGTGGACGAATGGGGCGCCTGGCACCGCGGGCCGGCCATCGATCCGCGCTATCTGTTCAGCTATCCACCCTCGATGCGCGACGCGCTGGTCGCTGCCATCACGCTCGACATCTTCAACCGCCACGCGGACAAGCTCGCCATGTGCAACGTGGCCCAGCTCATCAACAATATTCACACACTCTTCATGGGCCTGGAGGAACACTTCGCCGTCACTCCCAATTTCTGGGCGTTCGAGATGTACAAGGCGCATCGCGGCGGCGAGTCGCTGCGCTTCCTGAGCGATGCTCCGTCCGTTGCTTACTCTTACGAAGGGAAAAGCAAGGCGCTGTGGGGGCTGGCGGGTTCGGCCTCGCTCCACGAAAAGGAAAAGAAGCTGGTGGTGACCGT
>CAZJJT010000068.1:12680-13445 GCA_964546395.1 uncultured Fibrobacterota bacterium | reverse complement strand
CGCGGTCGTCCACGCGTATGCGGAGCTGCTCCATCACACACAGGTCGGTAGCGTAGGCAAGATAGGCTGCCACCGTGTCAAACAACACCGAGGACTCCCGTGACGGGTCGGGGGCCTGGTTGTTCTCACACCACGCCCGGTAGCCCAGAATCGTCTCGCGTACCACCGGGTCGCTCATTGCCAGTACCTCCTGGTAGCGCGCACCCGTCAGCCGCACCAGTCCACAGGTGTCGAGCGGCGTGATGGTGATGCTCTTCCAGGGCGCACTGAGTACCTGCTGACACTCAGGGATGAATGCCTTGACGTTGTACTCAGCCGAGGGCGGAGGATTTCCGCCGTAGCCAATGTCAACACTGCCGTGCATGCCCACGAAGTGCGTCCTTGGGGCGATTGCCGGCTCGCGCTTCAGGGCCTCTGCAAGGTTCGGCACCGGACCAATCGCAATGAGTGTGACAGGCGCGGCCGAGCCCATTATCGTGTCAATGAGTGCCTGCACACCGTCCGCATGCACTGTACCGGGGTAGCGCTCGAGCGGGTAGTCGTCCACCCATGTCGCCTGCCTGCAGCTCTCGTCATGGTACTTGATACCCACTCCGACAGCAACATCGGCGCGGCCGGCCGTATCAAGCAGCTTCGCCACCATGCGCGCGCGCAACGGCGTATTGCCGACTTCAGTGACAGCCAGTTTCAGGTCCAGCTCCGGCGACTTGAGCAGCATCGCCAATGCCCAGGTGTCGTCGATATCGTCGCCGATATCGGTGTCGA
>CAZJJT010000068.1:0-12670 GCA_964546395.1 uncultured Fibrobacterota bacterium | reverse complement strand
TATCACGGGAATGGGGGCTGGTTGTGTGGCCATCGGTACTGTGCTCCTTCTGGCGTGGAGGATTCAATGTAGCAGTATGCGTCGCCACTGGCCTATATTCAGCGATGAATGGCATGAAAACAAGCACAAAACGCATCTCCGAGCCAATCGAGGGTCCCGGCCAGGTCTGCAGCCTGCACTACGCAGGCCAGTTTGCCGACCAGCGGGATGTGCCGATGCACAGCCATGAGGGCGCCGAGCTTGTGCTGATCACTGCAGGTCGGTGTGCCGTTGATGTGGCCGATGGGCCGACACTTCTGGCCGAGCCCGGGACACTGTGCGTCGTGCCGGCGGGAGCCGAGCACAACCAGCGCCATTTCGCATTCACCCGCAGCAGTTTTGTCTCGTTCCGCGCTGACCACAGCCTCTTCGATGACAGTGCCAGAACCGTTGACGTGCGCGACCATGCCATGGCTGCGCACTGGCTCAACCAGATGGTGCTGCTGCAGACCCAGGGTCCTGACATGCGTGCGGTGGCCGAGCAGCTTCTGCACTGCCTGGTGAGCTGGGTTGATGCCCTGGAGAAAGTCCGTCGTGCTGCACCTGCGGCACATCCTGCGCTTGCGCGAGCCGTGGCACTCATCCGCGGGCATCTCTTCGACGATCTGCCGGTGGCGCGGATTGCGCATGAGTCGTGTGTAAGCGCCGGCTACCTCACTGCGCTGTTTGTCAGACGCTACGGAGTGGGCCCGGGCCGCTACCAGCAGCAGCTGCGCATGGACCACGCGCGCCAGCTCCTTGCAATGCCCTACCTGAGCGTGAGCCAGATTTCACGCGAGTGCGGATACGACGACCCCAACTACTTCGGTCGGTTGTTCAAACAGCATGCAGGCGCTTCGCCTCGCCGGTTCCGCGCGATGCGTCTGGGGATCCGGCCCGCGCGTCCCTGAGCTGTCTCAGGAGTCCGAGGTGTCCAGGGGCGGGCGCAGGTCGCGCAGGCCGAGTCGCTTGAGCTTGCGGTACAGCGAGGTGCGGTGGATCCCCAGCTCGGCGGCGGTGGCCTGGAAGCTCCAGTTGTTGCGCCGAAGCGCTCCCATCAGGAAGGCAGCTTCAACGGACTGAAGCGTGGGCACTTTGCCTCCGCCTGCCGCGACTGCCGGCGCGCTCTGGAGCGTGTCGGGGAGGTGCTGGAGTTCGATGAACCCCTTCGGGCACATCACGAACGCGTATTCCATTGCGTTCTCCAGCTCGCGTACGTTGCCGGGGAAATCGTAGGAGAGCAGCGCCGCCGCCGCGTCATCCGACAGCCCGCGTATCCGTTTGTGCTGCTGCTGGTTGAGCCGCCGGATGAAGAAGTCGGCAAGCACGGGAATGTCATCCCGCCGTTCGCGCAGCGGGGGGATATGCAGCAGCACGACATTCAACCGGTAGTAGAGATCCCTGCGGAACGTTCCCTGTTCAATGGCTTCGGAGAGGTCGCGGTTGGTCGCGGTCACCACCCGGACATCCGCGTGCAACGTCGCTTCACTGCCCACCGGCTCGTACGTATGGTCCTCGAGCACACGCAGCAGTTTCACCTGCATGGCCGGGCTGGTCTCGCCGATCTCGTCGAGGAATATCGTCCCACCCTCTGCCCGCGCGAATCGCCCTTTCCGCTCCTGCCGGGCATCGGTGAATGCCCCTGCGGTGTGTCCGAACAGCTCTGCCTCAAGAAGTGTGTCGGGCAGTGCGCCGCAGTTGACCGCGACAAACGGACCGCTCTGCCGCGCGCTGAGCGTATGCAGGGCGCGCGCGAAGAGCTCTTTGCCGGTGCCGGTTTCGCCGGTGAGCAGCACCGTGGCCGAACTCGCGGCGACAGTGGGAAGTCGTGTGAAGAGGCGCTGCATGCCTTCGTTGATGCTCACGATGTCGAAGAACGACGATGTTGCGCTAGCATGGCGGTCGGGTGACGTATCGTGTGTCAGGTCGCGGAACGTCTCTACCGCGCCGCTCACCGTCCCGTTCTCGTCCTTGTAGAGCGCGGTCGCAATCGATAGCGTGCGGCGTACCCCCTCCGGAGTCACCATCTGTACCGTCCGCTCAAACGTCCGCTCCCCGGTGCGGATCAGCCGCTCAAGCGGGCAATTGGCGGCACAGTGGTCGGCCCGAAGCACTTCGGAGCACGGTCGTCCCAAGGCCTGCGCGACAGGCACGCCGGTTATCTCCTCGGCAGAGCGATTGTAGTACACGATGCGACGGTTCATGTCCACCATGAACACGCCTTCAGGCAATATGTCGAGAAGCCTGGTCGCGCCGCGGTCAGTCAGTTCCATGGAGAATCCGTTCCGCCCTCCTCTGCACGTCGGTGGGCCGAAAATAGGTTCACGCTGTCCGCCCATGCACGGATCTGTAGCACCAACGCAACGCTCATGCCATGGTTCTGTTGCCCACGCGCATCCTTACCTGGTGGCAGGTACGCGTGGATGGGAGTCACACCGCCCGTGTAATACGCTGCCAGTAGGATAATTACGTCGACACTGCCCTCACTGACAGCCCTCTGGCACCATCGTTGCGTACCCCCATGCACGGACAGTAACGTTGGAGCGCATCGATGAAAGTGGCGGTTGCAGCAGATAACAACCAGGTGGCACTCGTCCTCGACTTCGCAGCAGGGGTCTGCGTCGCAGACCCTGAGGAGGAGACCATCGGCACGCCGGAGACGGTTGGGTTGTCCAGCATGTTGCCGCCGTTGCGTGCGGAGGAGATTGCGGCGACCGGCAGCCAGGTGGTGCTCTGCGGCGGTGTGTCAAACGCGTTGCTGAGCATGCTTCTGTACCGAGGGATCCGCGTGATCACCGAGGTACAAGGCACGGTGCTGGAAGCGTTTGCAGCGTACGCCGGTGGCACGCTCAAGCAACACCCCTCTGCACGTCCGGGGTGCAGAGGCTTCGGTGGTCCTGGGCAGGGGCGCGGGTGTGGCTTTGGCCGAGGTGGCGGTGGCGGCGGTGGCGGAAGGTTCCGGCGCGGTCGCGGCGGCAGGTAGCAGAACAGCACATCACACGAAAGGGGGCAGTCAATGCCACGAGGAGACGGAACGGGACCGATGGGGATGGGACCGATGACAGGGAGAGGTGCGGGGTATTGCGCGGGCTACGCGGTGCCCGGGTTTGCCAACGTGCGCGGCAACTGGGGCGGCGGGCGGGGGTGGGGCGGTGGTGGTCGCGGATGGCGCAACCGCTTCTTTGCAACCGGAGTGCCGGGCTGGCAGTGGGCAGGGATGGCGGGGGCGAACGCCGCGTATCCGGTGGATCCGGCCGAAGCCCGGAGTCGGAACCTGGAAGCACTCACTGCGCAGGCAGGCTCACTGCAGAATGCGCTCAACGCGATCAACGCGCAGATCGAGACGCTGCGCAACCAGAAGGAAGAGTGAGTAGGCAATGAGGGTGGAACACGCGACGGAACGGACGCGGACATGGCAGCAGTGATTGATGTCAACCGGTGCGACCGGTGCGGACTGTGCATTGCTGCCTGTCCGTGGGATGCTATCGAGATTGTGGGAGACACGGTATGTGTGGATGTCGGCGTGTGCCATGCCTGCGGGTTCTGTGTGGAGCACTGTCCGCGGGATGCGCTGAGTATGCCGGGACAGCCGCGTGAGCAGAGGCGTTCATGCGCCTGACGACCTGCGGGATGCTCGAAGTGTGCATACTGGTGGATGACCGTGCCGTAGAGCACGATCTCTGCATCGAGCATGGGTTCAGCGCCTGGGTGTGCTGTGACGAGGACTGCATGCTGGTGGACACCGGTCAGGGGGGGTGCCTGCGCCGCAATGCACACGTACTGGGTGTGGCACTTGAGCGTGCGTCGTGCGTGATGTTGTCGCATGGTCATTACGACCATGGCAACGGCTTGGAGGAGTTCTTCGGGTGTAACGCCGGTGCTCCCGTGTATCTCCACAGCGGCGCGTTGCGCGAGCGGTTCAGCAGCACCGGCGGCACGGTGCATGCGATTGGGCTGCGCGAGCGGTTGCGCGGCCAGTTGAGCGATTCACCGGGACGACTGCGGTTTGCCGACGAGCCTGTGCGGTTGAGTGGCGCTCTTGCCACTACCGGCGCCATACCGCGCCGACACGAGTGGGAGGGCCCTCCGCCGTCACAGTTCCTCGACCGGGACTGCACGACACCCGATCCGGTGGGTGACGACATCGCGCTGTATGCAGCCACGCCCGAGGGCACGGTGGTGGTGACTGGCTGTGCGCATGCCGGGATAGCCAACATCATGGATCATGTGTCGGATCTGACCGGCGAGCAGCGGATTCACACGGTAATAGGCGGGTTGCACCTCGCGGCGGCTTCGGCGGAGCGGCTGGAACGTACCATCGACGCGTTCGGGCGTCACGACGTGCAGCGAGTGGCGGCGTGTCACTGTACCGGCGTCGGTGCGATCGAAGCCATTCGGGAGGAGCTCGGCGAGCGGTGCATTCCCTGCGCGGGAGGAACACGGATTGCCGCAGGGGGAGCGCACGACGACACACACACGCGAACACACGAAAGGAAACAGGAATGCTCATCGCAGTAACGGCTCAGTCAGGCACACTCGATTCGTTGGTTGACCCGCGGTTCGGCCGTGCGGCCGGCTACGTGGTGGTGAACACCGACACCGAGACATTCACGCATGTCTCCAACGCACAGAACCTGTCTGCCGCGCAGGGCGCCGGTATCCAGGCCGCGCAGTGCGTGGTTGACACGGGCGCGAAGGTGGTGATTACCGGCCACTGCGGCCCCAAGGCGTTCCGCGCGTTGCAGGCGGCGGGCATCGACGTGTACGTCGGGGCCGCGGGCACGGTGCGCGAGTCGCTCGAGAAGTATCGCGGCGGCACGCTGCAGCGGGCCGCGCAGGCAAACGTGGAAGGGCACTGGTAGGGAGATGCAGGCAGCAGCAGACAGAACTGTCGAGCGGGAAGAGCAGGACCAGAGAATTGCCGCCGCGCTGTCGCGTATCGGCAGGGTACTGCTGGTCATGAGCGGCAAGGGTGGCGTGGGCAAGAGCTGTGTTGCGGTCAACATCGCCGCGGGGCTGGCTGCGGACGGGTACCGGGTGGGGTTGCTGGACGTTGACCTGCACGGCCCAAGCATTCCACAGATGCTCGGGATGCAGCCGAGGGCCGAGCCTGGCAGCACGGTCGCCGAGCTACACCGGACCGTGCGGTTCGAGGATGGGGCAATGGTGCCGGCGCGGGTGTTCCCGAACCTGTGGGCGGTCTCGATAGAGTGCATGCTCGAAAGCGTTGACAGCCCGGTGATATGGCGCGGTCCGATGAAGATCGGGGCGATCCGTCAGTTCATCGCCGATGTACGCTGGGGAGACCTCGACTATCTGGTTATCGATTCGCCACCGGGGACCGGTGATGAGCCGCTGACCGTCGCGCAGACTATCCCGAAGGCGGAAGCGATAATTGTCACCACGCCCCAGCGGGTATCGGTGCGTGACGTGCGCAAGTCGATCGCGTTCTGCCGGCAGCTCAACATGCCGATCTTCGGGCTCATCGAGAACATGAGCGGCTACGTGTGCCCTTCGTGCGGCGCAGCCCATGCGCTGTTCAGTTCGGGCGGCGGTCGCGCCGCGGCATCGGACATGGGCGTGCGGTTTCTCGGGGCAATCCCGATTGTGCCCGAAGTGGTCGGGGCGTGTGACAACGGCGTTCCCGCGATTACGGTATCGACCACGCTCATGTCGCACTTCGAACCCGTCCTCGAGGCCCTTCAGCAGCACGGGGCCGATTCAGACCATGGCAGCAGTGCACACCAGACAGGGGAAGAGCAATGAAAGTGGCGGTACCTATGGCACAGGGGAAGATGTGCATGCATTTCGGACACTGCGAAGCGTTTGCGATTGTCGACGTGGACGAGGAAGCGAAGAGCATTTCGGGGGAAGAGCAGGCCGTGCCCCCGGCGCATGAGCCTGGTGTGCTGCCCCGGTGGCTGCACGAGAAGGGCGTTGGTGTTATTATCGCGGGCGGGATGGGCATGCGGGCCCAGCAGTTTTTCACCCAGTACGGAATTACCGTGGTGACCGGTGCGCCGGCGGAGTCTGCGCAGACGCTGGTCAAGAGCTGGCTCGCGGGTACGCTGGCTACGGGAGACAACATCTGCGATCATTGAGCGTGCCGCCTGGCATGTGAGGGGAACAGCGAGTCATGATAGTTGCGGTTGCCAGCGGCAAGGGCGGCACGGGCAAAACCACGATCGCGGCCAACCTGGCCTGGACCGTTTCTCGTCTGGGGCAGCGCGTGCGTTACGTGGACTGCGACGTGGAGGAGCCCAACGGGCACCTCTTCCTCAAGCCGCGGATTGACCAAACCGAACGCGCGACCGTCGCGGTCCCCGAAGTGGACCAGTCGCGGTGTGACGCCTGTGGCGACTGCGTCGCATTCTGCGAGTACAAGGCGCTGGTGCGGCTGGGCAAGACGGTCATGTTGTTCCCCGAGCTTTGTCACGGCTGCGGGGGGTGTACGCTGGTGTGCACCCGTGATGCGATTTCCGAGACCCAGCGTCCCATCGGGGCGGTGGAGACAGGCCGCGCCGGAACGCTCGAATTCCGACACGGCCGCCTCTCGGTGGGCGAGGCAATGAGTCCGCCGCTTATCCGTCGTGTCCTCGACGGTACGGCCGACAGTGTGCTGAGTATCCTCGACGCCCCCCCGGGGACCTCCTGTCCCGTAGTCGCTGCGGTGCGGCGCGCCGACTACGTGCTCCTTGTTACCGAGCCCACCCCGTTTGGACTGAACGATCTGTCGCTTGCGCTTGACATGGTGCGCGATCTGGGTATCCGGCACGGGGTCGTGATAAACCGGTGGCTGCCGGGCAACAGCAGCGCCGAGGAGTTCTGCGCGAAGCGCGGCGTGACGGTGGTGGGGTGCCTGGAGGATCAGCGCGGGATAGCCGAAGCGTACTCGCGCGGAGAGATGATCTGCGAGTCGGTACCGGCGGCCAGGGAGTGGTTTGTGCAGCTTTGGGCAGCAGTACGGAAGCAGGCCGGGGTATGAGGGAACTGGTTGTTATCAGCGGCAAAGGCGGTACGGGCAAAACCACCCTTGCGGCGTCGTTCGCCGCGCTTGCGCAGGGGCGCATGGTGGTTGCCGACTGTGATGTCGATGCGGCCGACCTGCACCTCGTACTCAAGCCCGATATCCGCACGCGGACCGCGTTCCGCAGTGGCCACAAAGCCTCTGTCCGGGCCCGCGACTGCGTGGCGTGCGGCGTTTGCGCGTCCGTGTGCCGCTTCGAAGCGGTTTCGAAACGCACTGGCGATGAGAACGTGCCGCGTCTGCACTACGCGATAGACGGTGTCGCCTGCGAGGGTTGCGGGGTGTGCGTGCGGTTCTGCCCTGCGCATGCCATAGACTTTCCGGAGCAGACCTGTGGTGAATGGTATCTTTCAGACACGCGGTTCGGTCCCATGGTGCATGCGGAACTGGCGGTGGCCGCGGAGAACTCGGGCAAGCTGGTTACGCTGGTGCGTACCGAAGCCAAGCGGGTGGCGGAGGAACAGGGGGCCGAGTGGGTGATTGTCGACGGCTCACCGGGGATTGGCTGCCCGGTCATCGCGTCATTGACCGCAGCCACGTGCGCGCTGATAGTGACCGAGCCGACCGTGGCCGGCGATCACGACTTGCGGCGGATCAGTGCCCTCACCAGGCAGCTGAACATTCCGGCGCAGGTCTGTATCAACAAGTACGATATCAACCCGGAGGCCGCAGAGCAGATTAGACGGTTCGCCGAAGAGCAGGGGATGGCGTGGGCGGGAATGCTGCGCTACGACCGGGTTGCTTCGGATGCCCAGCGGGCGGAACGAACCGTGGTTGAGCATGGTCCCAGCGCACTCGCCGATGATATCCGCGGCGTGTGGCAGCGTTTCAGTTCATCCTACACAGAAGAGGAGCGGTAATGGCACAGGCAGACGTAGTGGTAATCGGCGCGAGCGCGGCAGGGCTCACCGCGGCGCTCACCGCCCGGCGGCACTACCCGTCAAAGAGCATCGCGGTAGTCCGCAAGGAAGAGCTGGTCCCGATCCCGTGCGGTATCCCGTACACGTTCGGCGTGGTAGGCACACCGGCAAAGAATCTGATTCCGGCCGATGACCTGCTCAAGAAGAACAACATCACGGCCCACGTGGGCAGTGTGAAGGAAATCGACCGTACGAAGAAGGAGATCGTGCTGTCGGACGGCGCCCGTATCGGGTATCAGCGGCTCGTGATTGCCACCGGTTCCCACCCGGTGGTCCCGCCGATCCCTGGCCACGAAAAGGGCAACATCTATGCAATCGAGAAGGATGTGCCGTACCTCGAGAAGATCGTGGCGGCGTTGGAAAAGGCTGGAAGTCTGTGCATCGTCGGGTGCGGGTTCATCGGCGTGGAGATTGCCGAGGAGTGCAAGCGGCAGCGCCCGAAACTCAAGGTCACTATCGTCGAAATGCTCACCCACTGCCTTCAGCTGGTCTACGACGAGGAGTTCTGCCTGAAGGCTGAGGACTCGCTGACCACGCAGGGCATCTCGCTGTTGCTCGACGAGAAGGTGGCGTCGTTTGAGGGCGACGGTGCGGTGAAGAAGGTCAGGCTCGCAAGCGGCAAGGAGGTCGATGCCGACATGGTGATCCTGGGTATCGGCGCCGCGGCCAACACCGAACTGGCGGTCAACGCCGGTATCGAAACCGGCCCGAGCAAGGCAATCCAGGTGAACCGCTACATGCAGACGTCCGACCCGGTGGTGTACGCCTGTGGCGACTGCGCCGAGAAAGTGTCTTTCTTCGACGGGAAGCCTTCGCTGCTGAAGCTGGCGTCGATTGCCACGATGGAAGCGCGTGTGGCGGGCGCGAACCTGTTCGCCACGAACCGCGTGAACCTCGGTGTGATCGGCGTGTACTCCACGGTGCTCGGCGAGTGCGCGTTTGCCGCGGCCGGGCTTACCAAGACGCAGGCCGAGGAGAAGGGTTTTGACGTGGTGGTGGGCGAGTCGGAGTCGGTCAACCGTCACCCGGGCTGCATGCCGGGCGCGGCCATGCTCAAAGTCAAACTGCTGTTCGAGGCGGGCAGCCAAGTGCTGATTGGCGGGCAGGTGACCGGCGCGCGCAGCGGGGGCGAACTGATCAACACGGTCAGCGCGTGTATCCATCAGCGGATGACCGCCGACGACATCGCGACGTTCCAGACCGGCACACACCCAGCCCTGACAGCGTCGCCGATTGCCTATCAGCTAGTGAACGCCGCCGAAATGGCAATTGCGGACATGAAGAAGCGTGTAACCACCAACTGAAGAGGAGTGCAACGCACATGGCACAGCAGTTATGTGACGATGTTGTGAAAGCCTGGGAAGAACGCGAAGGTCCCGTAGTGTTGACCACCGTAGGTGCGCAGGGAGTACCCAACTCCATCTATGCAGGAGTGGTGAACCGCATGAAGGACGGGCGGCTTGCAGTGGTGGACAACTACTTCGTGAAGTCGAAGGCGAACCTTGTTGCCGGACCACAGGCGAGCATCCTGTTCTTCTCCAAGTCGGGCAAGTCCTGCCAGGTGAAGGGAAAGGCGGAATACCACGCGGACGGGCCGCTGCACGCGGAGATGCTGGAGTGGGCAAATCCCAAGCACCCGCGCAAGGGTGTGGCGATTCTCAACGCGGAGGAAGCGTACTCGGGAAGTCAGAAACTGATGTAATGGGTCAGTAGTACCGGGAGGGGCCGTCGTACAGGCCCCACCCGGCTTCCTCGAACAGCCGAGCGCACTCCAGGACGGTCCCGCCGCGCCCTTCCTCGGTTTTCTCCTTCACGTCACGCGGGTTGGCACCGACTTCGGCCCAGAACAGGTTGGCGCTGCCCAGCGCCCCCAGCGTGCAGGGCTCGTGTGTGCAGTTGCCGATGGTGGTGCGCGGCATACCCAGGCGGGTGACCGCAACTATCTGCGCCATGCGCAACTCGGTAATCATGCCGCGGGCGGCTATCTCGGTGCCTGGGATCGCGATACGGCGTGCGGCACCGCTGTATGAAGGCTCGATGGAGGCAGTGAAGAGAATCATGTCCGCGAGTTCTTCGTTGGTATGTTCGGGCCCGACCGGCTCCACACAGGTCCCAACCTTCAGGCCCGCTTCACGGAAGTCGCGCATCGACCGCTTCCGCCCTTCGGGCGAGAGCGTGGTATCGATACCTTCCCGCAGACGCAGCGCGTGGTACACTCCGCAATACCCGACGTCCTTCAGCCTCCGCGCGCCGTCCTTCGACTGGTCGCCCACATTGGCGATGAGCTTCGTGTCGGGCTTCAGGCTGCGGCGGATCTCCTGCGAATACTCCAGGTACAGCTCGAACGGGTAGTGCGCGGTGCTCATGACGAATACCGCGTTGGCCCCGTCGGCTTCCATCAGCCGCGCATATGCGACGGCCTGTTCCACTGTCAGGCGGCTCTCCTGGGCAAACACCCCGTTGCGTCGCGCGAACGAACAGAACAGGCAATCGCAGTCACAGGGCGCGAGGTTCAGCGCGAGCTGCCCGTGGACTTCGGCCCGGTTCGCGCTGAGCTTCTTGGAGACACGGTTGGCTTCCGCCATCACCGCGTACGACTCGGCGGAGTCGGGCGGCAGACTGAGCAGCATGACGAGCTCCTCGCGGGAGAGCCTCTCGTCCTGTCGTGATTTGCTGAGCGTGTCGCTGACGTTCATGCGGCTCCTCGCGAGTGTGCGGTTGCGCTGACTGGGGGTACCGCGCACGAGCGAGGAATATAGGGCTTGGTGAAGCTGCCTTGCCGTGTGTATTTTCGTTGGCTTCCGTGTCAATCTCACACCAGAGGATTGGGGTAGCGCATGGGTTCCGTCAGCACCAGCGAGTTTCGCAAACGCCTGAAGCTGCTTATCGACGGGCAGCCGTGGATGATAGTCGAGAATGACTTTGTCAAGCCGGGCAAGGGCCAGGCGTTCAACCGGGTGAAGCTGAAGAACCTGATCAACGGCCGAATGCTCGAGCGGACCTACAAGTCGGGTGAGAGTGTACAGGAAGCCGAGGTCACGACGACCAACATGGAGTACCTGTTCAGCGACGGTGAGCACTACACGCTGATGAACACGAAGACGTACGAGCAGATGGAGGTACCCAGGGAGGCCATGGGCGATGCGGCACAGTGGCTGCTCGAGAATACGCAGTGCGAAGTGTCGCTGTGGAACGGTCAGGTGATCTCGGTAACCCCGCCGGTGTTCATGGAGTTGAAGGTGGAGTATACTGAGCCCGCGGTGAAGGGCGATACGGCCACCAATGTCACCAAGAAGGCCAAGCTCGAGACCGGCGCCGAGATCAACGTACCGTTGTTCATCGAGACGGGCACCAGGCTCAAGATCGACACCCGGACGGGTGAGTACATCCAGAGGGTGTAGGCAGGCCGAAGCTGTTGTGGGGGGAAGTATCCCCCTCGCTGCAGACCCCGCCAGAAGACCGGCGGGGTCTTTCGCTACCCCCTCAATGGTGGGCATAGGCGGCCTTGCTCCAGAGGAGGCCGTGGACCAGTGACTTCACAGCGCAGAGCCATTCCGTCAGTACCTGCCTGGTGCAACTGGGAGCACACAACGTGAAACAATCCCATGCACGCCTCCGCGCTGACATCCTGCACGCCATCCGTGACTTTCTCAGGAGCCGCGGCGTGCTCGAGGTGGAGACACCGGTACTGTCGGCGGGCGCCATTGCCGACCGGCACATCGACCTGTTGACTGTCGAGACTGCGCAGGGCACACGCTACCTGCAGAGCTCGCCCGAGCAGCACATGAAACGGCTGCTGTGCGAGGGGTACCCCGATATCTTCCAGGTGGCACGTGTGGTGCGCGCCGGCGAGAGCGGCGCGAAACACAACCCTGAGTTCACGATGCTCGAATGGTACCGGCGCGGCTTTTCGATGGCACAGCTGATGGATGAAGTGGCCGAGTTGTGCACTGCCGTGCTGGGCGAGCGACCGGTTCGCAAAGCAGCCTACTGCGAGTTGGTGCGCGAGCATGCCGGTATCGATCCGCTGGCGACCACCAGGCAACAGGTGCTCGAGTATCTGGCCGCACGCTCACCGGTGCCCACCGGCCTCGACACACTCACGGATGCGCTGCAGTACCTGTTTGCCACTCAGGTAGAACCGCATCTTGCCCGCGACTGCCTGGCGTTCGTGCACCACTACCCGGCGGAGCAGGCTGTGCTTGCGAAGCTTGATCCAGCCGACCCACGCACCGCGCTGCGCTTCGAGCTGTTCTGCGGCGGGATGGAGCTGGCCAACGGCTGGGAAGAGCTCACCGATGTCGAGCAGAACGTGGCTCGAGCCGACCGTGAGAACGCCGAACGTGTCCGCTTGGGCAAGGACCCCGTCCCGCTGCACTCCGCGTTTGTGGACGGTCTGCGCCGGGGTCTGCCATCGTGCAGCGGTGTCGCGCTGGGCCTTGATCGCCTGGTGATGCTGGCAGCCGGGACTGAACAGGTGGCGGATGTGCAGGCTTTCCCGTGGGACCGTGCATAGGCAGGGCTGGCGCAGCGCGACACCGCGGGTGGGGGCCAACGACACATGGCATGCCGCTGCATCTGCTCGCCCCCTACCCGGCCGAAGGCACCCAAATGTATCTTCAAACGCTCTTGTGACGGGATTTTCCACAGTGGGGCTGTAGCTCAGCTGGGAGAGCGCGACGTTCGCAATGTCGAGGCCAGGGGT
>CAZJJT010000067.1:0-13579 GCA_964546395.1 uncultured Fibrobacterota bacterium | reverse complement strand
GCCGGCGTATGGCATGTACGGGGCAGTTGCGTATGCATCGACCGCGACCCCGTCCGGGTTCACCGTGCCGTTGCCCACCGCCCAGAGCATCGCTCCCGTCAGATCCGTATTGATGTGCCAGCCCGAAAGCACCTTCACCACGCGATCGGCCGCGGCCCCGAACTCATCCTCGAATATCTTGAATATCCGCACGGCGGCATACACCTGGTACACCCCGTTCTTGGTCCAGCTCGGGTACGAGCCGGTCCCGAGGCTGAGCGCGTCCGCCCGGCTGTTGGCATACCCGCACTGCGTGAATATGCCGTTCCAGGTTTCGTTGGAGTACTCGACGTAGACCTTCTGCTCGGGACGCAGCCGGTCGCGGATCAGCCGCGCAAGCTGGCGGTGGTAGTTGGCGTCGGACTGGTGCGGAAGGCAGACCCACATGTCGCGGCGCAGCACATTGCAGAGGTCGATCATGTCTTCATAGGCGATGCCCGCGTTGCCCAGCGCTTCCCGTGCCGCATAGCAGGTGGTGGGGAGCATGCGCTGGTCCCACGTGACCACGTTGGAATTGTTGGTCTGGCCCCAGTCCATGAACCGGAACAGCGTGAACGGGCGGTGGTCTTCGAGGAACACCGGGTTGTACGGCTGGGTCGTGTAGCTGGCCACGTTGCCCGTGCCGCCCTGCGGGTCGGGCATGATAATCCTGATGTTGTGTATCGGGTCGCTCGCCTCGGAGCGGTTGATATGAAGCAGGATCCCGCTGGAGTTGCCGGCGCCCGCGTACCACCCGAAGAAGTCACCGGAGTCGTCTATCGAGAACGTGTACGTCGTGGTGCCGCCGGTCCCCGTAACCGTGTGGCCATGCCCGGGAGTCAGGTGGCCCTCGACGAAGGTGGGCAGCGCCGGCCCGCCGGCGTCCCACCCCAGGTAGATCTCGCCAGTCCCCTCGAACATCACCGTGAACGTTCCGAACGGGTACACCTCCGAAGACAGCCCCACCAGTGCCAGCGTCAGCACCTTCAGTCCGTTGTGCGGTATCTGCTGTGGGTAGCCGTCCGTGCGAAGCGGGATATCGGCGATAGTCCCCGGTGCGACCCAGCCAAGGTGGCCATGCGGGTAGTCCCAGTCGGATGTCGCCGAGACGATCTGCCACTCCCGGCACATTTTCATGACATTCTTGAACGGAAGCGATTTGCCCCAGTCGGCTATGCCCTCAAGCCCGCAGGCAACCTGGATGGCGCCCGCCGAAGCGGCTGACAGCACAACGCTCAGTCCGGCGGACAGCAACATCTGACGACACGTACGGAAATGCATTGTCCCCTCCCTGTGGATAATGCGGTTTCCCCCCGGACCCTCTGCGTTTCATAGAATAGGGCCATCGTCCCTGAGGTGCCTGAATTAGACAGAACGGTTTACCATATTATATAGCGTATCATATATTCGGGGGTGGCACGCAAATCCATCCGATGGTTCGGCACTGTTCCCACGGGGCCCGCCCCATGAGTGCGGCCTCCACACGCGCCGATGCATCTCTCGAGTGCGCGGTGCGCTCGCTCCGGCGGCAGCGGCGCGTTCGGTTGCCCACAATCGTGACGCTCGCGCGCAAGGCCGGAGTTGCGCCGGCCACCATGGCGAAGGCGGTGACGCGGTTCCGTGATGCCGGGGTGCTGTCAGTCAGCCACGGACGCGGCATTCGCATCGCCGATCCCACCGGCGAGCTGCACCCTCCTGCGCCGCCACCCGGGCCCCTGCATGGGAGGAAATGGCAGCGGCTCGCCCACCGGGTTCGCTCCGATATTCTGCGCGGCGAGCTTGGTCCCGGTGCTCTTCTGCCCTCGCGCAAGGAACTCGGCGTGAAACACGGCGCCTGCGTCACCACCGTGCGTCGTGCGCTGAACCAGCTCGCGGCCGAGGGGTTTCTGGCCGAGGACCCGCAGGGCTTCAGGGTGGCCGGCTCGCGTGCGCAGCGCCGCACCGCCGACACCGTGGTGCTGGTGGCGCGCGGCGACTCGTTCGGTGAGCCCAGTCTCCTTTCGCCGCGCACGCGTGATCATCTTCGGTTCCTGGAGTCGGTCTGCAACCGTGCCGGGCTTCGTCTCGACATCGTCACGTGCTACTACGTCAACACCGACCTGCAGGGGCTCGACACACTGCAGGCGATGCTCCGTGACAGTCGCACACGCGATTCGCTTCTTGGGTTCATCGTATGGAGCATGGGCATCAACACCGGGTTTGTCGGCCGCGTGCTGTCGCTCATGGATGCGAGCGGCAAGCCGGTGGCGTGCCTCGACGAGCTTGGCACCATCGCCCAGTCGCTCCCCGCCGCTCCCCGCCGGTTGCGCGTGTTCAGCATGGCATCCAGCAGCCGCGCGGGAGAGGTGGCAGGTCGGTACCTGCTTTCCCGTGGTCACCGTCACCTGGCGTACATCGCCGGCTCGTTCGCCAACGGTTTCGCCGTGCAGCGTCTGCGCGGAATCCGTGACGAGTACCATCGTGCCGGCGTGGCGTACAGCATCGAGACAGTCGAGGCCGGCCAGGCCGAGGGCGACTACACCCTGTCGGAGGTGTTCGAGGACGAACAGGCACTGCTGCGCATGCTCGTGCCCGGCTATGTGCAGCGGACTCAGGGGCGCTACTCGGTGCGCGAGAAGCAGGCGGTGCGGCTTGCCGAGGAGGTCAGCAGGGCACGCGCCACGCATCAGTACTACGAACGGCTCTTCGCCACGCTGGGGCGGTTGTACGAGAATGGCGGGGCCACCGTCTGGGTGGGCGCTTCGGACTCGGAAGCGCTCTGCGCGCTGGACTTGCTGCGGCTGAGGGGCACCGATGCGCCGGCGAAGGTATCGGTGATGGGGTTCGATGACGGCTACGAGGGGTTTGCGCAGCAACTCACGAGTTACAATTTCGGCGGGCAGGCCTACATGAACGCGATGCTGAACTATGTTCTGGGTGCCGCGGGGCCCTCACGCGGCTCAACCGATACCAGCCCGGTGGAACTCGACGGGTACGTGAGCGAGCGCAGGACCGTGGGGGCAGGACCGTATATTATGCATTGATGAGTGTGGATCATAACCGCCGATTGACACGCGAGGATACCATGAAAGCGACGAAAGACTGGGGCCCCTGCAGCTGCGAGTGCGGCAAGAATATTGCACCGGGAAGCGAAATGGTGATGTTTGAGGGGGCCATGTATCTCAAGGGCCACGAGAAGGAACGCCGCACGCGTACCATGGCGGCAATCAAGCGGGACGATGTTCCGCCGAAAAAAGCAGCTGCGAAGAAGAAGTAGGCGGAGGTCGATGACCGGTGACTCCCACACATGGAGGCATCCACACCGTCTCCGTTGCAGCGCTTGGTCTGCTGATCGTGGCCGGTTGCTCCGATGACGATGTCCTGGCTCCGCCCGTGCCTCCCGCACTTCAGACAATCAGCGAGACCCCGAGCAGCGTCTCGCGCCCGGTGCTGCGCGCGACGCTCCCCGCAAGCTGGGATGAGAACTGGTTTGCTTCACCGGCGGTCTACGACCTCGACAACGACGGGCACAACGAAGTGATCGCTTCGCGCCACAGTGTGCTGTATGTCTGGAGCGACAGCGGGACACTGCTATGGCGCGCGCCCGTGGGCCAGAACGCCTCGACAGGCGCTGACCACGGCTCAAGCCGCATGTACTGCTCGCCCGCAGTGGGGGACCTCGACAACGACGGCATGGGCGAGATCGCCATCGCCTACAGTCACAATGCCGCCGTGTACGAGCACAATGGCAACCTGAAGGCAGGATGGCCGCAGAGCTTTCCGGGCAGTGACGGCGAGGTGCGGTCACTTTGTGCGGCGGACCTGGACAACGACGGCGGCTGTGAGATCATCGTTGTCAAGACCAGTGACGGGCCGGTATCACACGTGTGGTCTATCGGCGGGGTCAGTCGCCCGGGGTGGCCGCAGGCCGACAGTGACCCGGCGAAGAACGACTACGGCGGCTACAACCAGAACGTGGGCGCCGCCGACCTCGACGGCAACGGGCAGCTGGACATTGTCTGCACCTACGACATCTGCCATATCGGCGTGTTCTACGCGAATGGCGATTCGTGGTTGGCCAACACCATGTTCAGTGGTACCTACGCGAGCAGTGTGCCCATGTTCCACGATATCGCACTTGCCATTCAGGGCTGGGGTCCCGATGACAACGACCGGGACGAGTTCACCGACTCGCCTCCCGCATTTGCCGACATGGACAACGACGGCCTTCCGGAGATCGTTTTGTTCTCCGACCACGAGCGCGCGGGTGAATATGTCAACCGCGGCAACTGCCTCTGGGTACTCAACCCCGACATGACCCGCGTTGCGGGTTTCGAGACTCCCCTCACCACGTGGATGCCGATCTACACCGGCTACACCAACAATATCGTGCAGGTCGCCCCCGCGCCCTGCATCGCACAACGTGGCGGCGCAGCACCGTGTGTCGTTGTGCCGTCATATGACGGCCTGCTGCGCTGCTACGAATCAAACGGTGCCGTGCGGTGGTCGCTGCAGTTCGATACGCCTGGCGGCTCGTTTATCGGCTGCGGTGAGAGCGTGGCGGCGGACCTGGACGGTGACGGAGTCTCGGAAATCGTGTTCACGACTTATGCAACTGTGGACGGTGTGTCGAACCTGGTTGTGCTCTCGGCGGCGGGGGCCCTGCTGCATCGCGTGCCGATCGCAGGCCGCGGGAGCATGGCAGCGCCCACGCTTGCGGACGTGGACAACGACGGTGTGCTGGAGATCGTGGTCTCGCTCAAGGATGTGCTGGGCGGGGGCGATGGCGGCGTGCAGATTTGGGATGTCCCGTCAGCAGAGTCGGGAACACTGGAATGGCCGACGGGCAGGGGGAACTACCTTCGCACAGGCACGCCCCCACCGTAGCTACTTCGGCTTGCCCACCACCACCGCTTCCTTCGACAGCTCTTCGGGCACCGAACCGCACACCGAACGCAGTATCAGCCAGTAGCGTCCGGGCGCCACTCCGGCGATGCTGCCCGAGATTCCGTACAGCCCCTGGCCTTCGGTGTCACACGACAGGCTGTCGATCGGATGCCGCGTGACCAGCAGCGTCTGTTTCTCGAGGCGGTACTTGTACCGGTAGGTCGAGCACTCGGTGTCCACGAAATAGTACGTGAAGAACACCGAGTCGCCCGACACGTGCAGATCTGCCGCCCCAGGCCCCTCATCGGTGTTGAGAACCAAATACGCAAACGGCCCGAGCGGTTCTGCCGCTGCCGTGTCTTCCTGGGCGTATGCGGACACTGCCAGCAGCCCAAGAATGACTGCGGGAAGGACGCCCAGGTGAGATCGAGTGTGCATGCTGCGAACCATACCGTGCTCCTTCGCATACGTCGTGCCCGTAGTGGTGGATGCTTCTACCTGCCCTGTCCCGTCAGCCGATCGAGAAGTGTCTCAAGCGGCGCCGTGGCGAGGCAGATACAGGTGTCGCACGCACCGTAGTAAAGATACACAACACCATCCACCACAACAGCACCGGTCGGGAACACCACGTTGGGGATGAACAGGCCGAACTTCTCGTAGTACTCGCGGGGCTCGAAGATGGGTTCGCGTGTCCGCGCCAGCACCGTCAGCGGGCTGTCGATATCCAGCAGCAGGGCCCCCATGCGGTAGCAGACGCGCCGCACCGACGGGTCCACGTCCTCGACCCCGTGGTAGAACACCAGCCAGCCGCGGTCGGTGCGCAGGGGCGGTGTCGAGCCGCCAATCCGGTTCCCCTCCCAGTGCCGCTGCGGCTGGATGAGCAGCTCGGGGTCACTCCAGCTCAAGAGGTCGTTCGACCAGCTCACCCGCATGCCGTCGCAGCCCGAGCCCACGTTCGGGTCCACGAAACCGCGCGGCCGGCGCAGCACGCAATACCGCCCGCCAATCTTCTCCGGGAACAGAATCACGTCGCGGTCGTCCAGCCCCTCGGGTGTGGCCCAGGCCAGGTGTTTCCAGTGCACGCGGTCGGTGGAGACGGCGATACCGGAACGCGTCTGGTTCCTCTTCGAGTCGCCGTCAAACCCCGGGAACGCAGTCTCCGCACCGTCGGGGACCCCGACCCCCGTGGGGGAGCAGCTCCAGGCGTAGGGCCGGTAGGCGTAGGTCATGTAGTACGTGCCATCCATCTTCACCACGCGCGGATCCTGCACGCTGCCGTACCTGCTGCCCGCCATCTCCGGTGTGAACACCGGCTGGTCGGACACGTGTGTGAAGTGCACCCCGTCATCACTCTCAAGCATGCCGACAGAACAGTGGAACGGCCGCAAACCGCCGCCGGTTCGTTCGTACATGAAGAACCGGCCGCCTTCGTACAGCACGCCGGGGTTGAACACGGTTGCTGCGCGCCACGGGTAGAGCCCCGGCGTGACAATCGGGTTGGCGGGATGGCGGGTGAACAGGTCGGGCATGGGACCCCTTACCCCTTGAGGGCCCCCCGCACGCCATCAACAAACATGTCGACCGCAACGGTTGTCAGCAGCAGTCCCATCAGGCTCTGGAGCGCGGAGAGTCCGCGTGTCCCGAGTTTCCTGCCGATGGGGCCGGAGAGGAGCAGCAGCAGGCCACCGGCCAGCCAGGCGACGCCCAACGCGATGAGCCAGTGGTGCCAGCGCGAGGGTTCCTGGGCCATGAGCAGGATCACAGTCGACATCGCCGAGGGCCCCGCGACGGCCGGGATTGCCAGCGGCACGATCAGCGGATCGCCCTGCATCGCCGCGGGTACGACCTTGCTCGGGTCGCTGAAGATCATGGCCAGCGCGATGATCAGCAGAATCAGGCCGCCGGCGATACGCAGAGAGGGCTGCGAAATGTCAAGCGCTTCCAGCACGAACCGCCCGGCAAACATCACGACGACAAGTACCACCAGCGCGATGCACAGCTCGCGGACAATGACTCTCGTACGCCGCTCCGCGGGCACGTCCTTCAGCATCACCACGAACAACGGGACGTTGCCCAGGGGGTCGAGGACGAAGAACAGCAGCAGTGTGGCGGACAGCAGCGACACGTCGGGCTCCTCTCAGGTGCGGGCCGCCTCGGCCGTCTGCTTCATCTTTGCCAGGCCGGTCTGCGCGGTTACGAGCGGCTCCTGCGCGTAATACGACTCGTTGAACAGCTCGAGTGAGAGCGCGCCGCGATAGCCGACCGCCTGCAGCGTGCGCAGGATTTCCGGCAGGGGAGCGACCCCGTCGCCAGGGAACACCCGCTGTGCGTCCTTGATTGTCTCGCGGGGCGGGTCCGCCGGGTAATCGTTCATGTGTACCAGCCCGATTGCGCTGCCGTGCAGCATGCCGATGCCGGCGAACGGCCCGCCGCGCTTGTACATGTGAAATATGTCAATCAACAGGCAGGCGGCAGGATGGTTGCTCTCGACGAGCACCGCGGCAGCTTCGCTGAGTGTCCCGAGCGCCTTGCTGATTCCCCAGAACTCGAGCACCGGCACCACGCCGAGGCCCTGGCCAAGCGTGAGCAGCGCGTGGTAGCGCTGCGCGACCGCAGCCACATCCAGCCGGGGGGTTTCCACCATGCCCGAGGGCGGCGCGGCAATCCGCTTGCAGCCGAGTTTCGCCGCAAGCTCCATCACCCGTCGCGCTTCGGCAAACCCCGCCTTCCGTTTCTGCTCATCGTCTACTGCCCACTCGAAGAACGCGATCAGGCTCACCGGCTTCAGACCGGCATCGGCGATCCGCTTCGCCAGATCCTCGACCGTGCCGCCCTCACCCACGTACGCGTCCACTTCACGTGCCCAGGGCTCGATCCCGTCGTATCCAGCCTTCGCGGCGATCGCGATCTTGTCAAGGAGTGAGCCCTTGATTGTGCTGGTATTGAGGCAATAGCTGAAGGGCTGTTTGGTGCTGTGGGCCATGACGTGCTCCCGGTGTGCTGGCGTGCGTAACTGTCAAGTAGTGCCAAATATGCTTCATTCTGTGGCAGGGATGTGGGGGAATGGATGCGGCAGACCGCGCCGCAATTTCCGCGTCAATCCCTGCCGCAGAGGCGTCTCCCTGGTGAGAGCCCTGCACGCGGGCATTGCCCCGCACTGCACGGTGAGCTATACTATGAATGAAGAGTCGGGGGAACCAGGAAGGACCTATCCATGGACTGGCGCAGTCCCGCACGTGTCGTCGCTGCCGCGGCGGCAGTGGTCACCGTGTCCTTCTCACTGAGTAGTGCCAACCCCGTACCGTCCGTCATCTGGGGTCCCGCGTCTGCCGAGGACTCGCTCATGCAGGGGTGTGCACCCTCCGATGCCGTGTTGGTGGTGTACAATGTAATGATGTACTCCTGGTCCAACGGAGAGCTGTCAACGGAGTGGGAACAGTGGCAATACGCGGACAGCATTGAACTCCACCCATCGGGCGACTGCACCAACGCCGCGTGCATGGCCCCTTCCTCGTCGTTCACCCGTTTCACCGTGAAGGCCGCGGCAGACAACGTGGGGTTATACCTGCTGGTGACTGCACAGGACAACTCATGGCTTGACTCAGCGGGTACCAGTCTCGGCGACGGTGATCATGCCGTGTTCTATCTCGAGCAGCGTCCCGCCTCAGCAGTCCTTGCCGACTCCACGATGATCATACCATCGAGCGAACTGAACCGCACCTATGCCACGCAGGTCCTTCGTATTCCATTGAGCCACAACGACAGCGCCACGTTGTCCTACTACGATGACAACTTGTGGAGTTGGCAAACGCTGAGACTGAGCAGGGCCCAACTGGCAACTCTTTACCACATCAGCTATGACCTTGTCGCGGGCGGCTCGTACTCCAGGTCGGTCGAGGTATTGATCCCGTGGATGACACTGGCGAAAGGGTTGCCGGTCGCGACGCAGATCAGTGGCAAACGCATGGCGTTCTGGGTAGGCTACGATGACCGCGACCTCGGTGACAGCAGCGTGGCCCGCCTGAGATGGCGCCCTGTGCTTCCCTACGATAGTGGTGGTGAAGAGGTAATTCAGTGGCGCGGCGAGCTCTACTGCAACCCTCTCGCGCCACCCGAGGAGCCCATGCAGGCTCGTGCCACGGCAGCCACCACAGACCCCGGTACGCCGCTGCTGCGTGCACGACACTCTTCTGCAGGCTGGGCGTTCTCATGCTCACTGCGCACCCCGGGCGAAGTCCAGTTGACGATTGTGGATCTGCGGGGAGGAGTTGTCCGCACACTTGCTCCACACACCGCATCGGCCGGTGAGCATACTGTGCCATGGGACGGGCGGGACGACTCGGGCCGCCGCGTCCAGGCGGGCACCTACGTTGCTCGACTGCACAGCGAGTCCGGCACAGTACAGGTGCAGTTCCGTCATCGCCACTAGACTGGGGCAGCGTGTCGGTGCCTGCAGCGGCGAAGCCCTGGAGCCGCCGCAGTGACGCTGTCGTGTGGCGGAAGGGGTGGGTGGTCCGGGCGGGCCTCTGTTGCCGCGGAGCGGCACACATACCTGCCGGCCTTCGATAGGACACGGGCCCCGCATCTGGCACCCGAACGTCTTTGCCCGCGAGTATCTTCCCTCTCTCAGAATCACCTGCGAACACGGAACGAGCGTATGCATTTCACGCCTCCAGGCAAGCGCAACCGCGACCGTCGACACGGGCCCCATGGGGGCCCTCACAGTGGTCGTCCCGGAGCACGACCGGGCGGAAGGCCGGGACAGCGGCCCGGGCCGCACGGCCGCCCGATGCACCGCCGTCCCGACGGGCCGCCGCCACCACCGCGCGGACCGATAGACCAGGAACTCGAACGCTGGGTCCCGGTACTGCTCCGCACGTGGCGCGGCCACAACCGCAGCACGCCATACCGTGCACCGGCCGACAGCCTGCTTGCCGAAGAGACCCGGCTGCTTGGCGGCGCGCTGCGCAAGCTGACTCACGGCCTGGGGGCCACGCGTTCGCTGGCCGGCTCGGGCTACATGAACGACCATGCGCTGTTGGGCGCCTACCTTCTGTATTTCTGGCCGGTGTCCTACGAGCAGGTGAAGTACTGCCTGGCACAGGCGGGGTTCACGCACAACCGCCCGCCGCAGCGCGCACTTGACATTGGCGCCGGCCCGGGGCCGGCAAGTTGCCTGCTGTACGACCTCGGCGCCCGCGACGTCACCGCGGTGGACAGGAGCATGCCCGCGCTGCAGGTGGCCCGCACGCTTGCCGCCGACCGCTCGTTGCGGCTGCCGGTGGAGATATGGGACGGGGAGACGAAGCAGCCGCTGCCGCAGGCAATCCGACCCTACGACTGTATTGTCGCGAGTCACCTGCTCAACGAGCTGTGGAGCGGCGGCGAAGATCGCGTGGCGAAGCGTGTCGAACTGGTCAAACGCATTATGGCCTCTGTCAAGCACACGGGCGCGCTGGTGATTATCGAGCCGGCCCTGCGCTCGACCACGCGCGATCTGCTTGCCGTGCGCGATCAACTGCTGGAGAAGGGCCTGAACGTGCGTGCGCCCTGTTTCACCGCGCAGCCGTGCCCGGCACTGGCCGAGCCCGAGAGCACCTGTCACGTGTCGGCGCGGTTCCGGCCGCCTCCGCTTCTCGACGATATCGCGCGCAACGTGGGGCCGCACCGCGAAGCGCTGCGCATGTCGTACCTGGTAGTGACACACGCGCCGGGAGAAGCTGTACCGGTCCGCGAAGACACGTTCCGCGTGGTCTCCGAGCCGCTCACCAACAAGGCCGGGCGACTGCGTGTGCTGCTGTGCGGCCCGAAGGGCCGCGTGTCGCTCTCGGCCGACCCGCGCGAGAAGCACCCCGCGCTCGCGGTGCTGCAGAAACTCCAGCGGGGGGCGGTGGTACGGGTGTCAGGTGCTGAGAGTAGAGGCGAAGGTCTCGGTGTGACTGCAGCCACGCGCATTGACCAGGTGCGCTCGTAGCTTGTTCGCGGCGCCGTACGGTGCCGCACCGCACGGGGCGTTGCGGGGTTGCCGGCCTGTCCCGCACAATGGTGCGGGCCATCGGCGGCAACCCCGCAGAGGGGGCAGCGCAAGACGGTGTTGTACGACCAGGGCGGGACCATTGTACAGTGGTCCCGCCCTGGTCACACCGGCTGGAGCGAGGGGGACACTTCCCCCCCCTCGCAGGCTCAATCTACGTCGATTCCCTCACGATGAACTTCGTCTGAAGTTCCTTGTGTTTCACCGAGCTCTCTTTGCCTTCGATGGCATCGATAACCAGGTTTATCGCATGATCGCCCATTTCGAGCTTGGGCTGGCGCACGGTCGTGAGCGTCGGCTCAATGACCTCGGCGGCGGGGAGGTCGTCGTAGCCCACCACCGCGAGATCTTCAGGAACGCGCACACCCGCCTTCTTGGCTGCTTTCACTATGCCAATCGCGACGTTGTCGCCGGCGGGCACAAACACGGCTGTCGGCGGCGTGGCGCCTGCGGCGCGCAGCCTGGCGAACACGGCGAGGCCGGAGCCCATGTCATCATCGGGGACCTCCACCACCAGCCGCTCTTCGTAGGGGATGCCGTTTGCCTTGAGCGCGTCACGGTACCCCTGGAGCCGCTCGGCGGTTGGCAGGTTGGCCTTGTGGCAGACGACGCACGACACACGCGAGTGACCCTTCTTGAGCAGGTACTCCGTCGCGTCGCGCGCGCCCTTGCGGTTGTTGACATACACCGAGCTGAGCGCGGCGCAGTGACGGGCCACGAGCACGCAGGGCACATCCTCTTGGGCAAACGCGGCGAGCCCTTCGTCGTCGGCAGTCGACCCTATCAGTACCACCCCGTCGATACGTTTCTCCCGCGCCAGCCGCTGGAACAGCTGGGTTTCGTTCTCGCGCTGTCCGACCGTGTCGAACAGGTGTACCGTGTAGTCGATATCGCGGTTGGTTGACTTGATTCCCTGCAGGATACGCACCACGAACGAAGATGCGAGGTTGGGCACGATGACGCCGATGGCGTTGGTGCGGCGTCGGGCGAGCCCGCGCGCGATAGCGTTGGGGTAGTAGTTGAGCTCGGCGGCAATCTTGAGCACCTTACGGCGCGTGGCCTCCGAGATGTTCGGTTTGTTGTTGATCACCATCGAGACCGTGGCTGACGTCACCCCGGCGCGCTGCGCGATGTCTTTCAGCGTTACCGCCATCGATCCGCCCCTTCACTGTGCGTGGCCCGGCGCGCGGGGGGAAGCTCGAGCGTGAGCCTGAAACCGACCTGCTGTACAGGCACCTGCAGGTCCGGCTCCAGTCTCATGCGTGAGCGGTAGTCATGCAGATGCGCGTCTACCACTGCATCGAATATGCCGTACAGATAGAAGAATATCGAGTACCACAGGTAGGTGTTGCGGTTGCGAAACGCGTTCTTGCGCTGCTCATCCCACTCATCGCTGAACGTGTACCCGTAGGCGAGGTCAACGGCGTGCTCAGCCGCCGTGTCGTTCTCCAGGACCTGGAGTTGACGTTCGCACTCGGCGAACTCCGAATGGTAGTTGTACGACATCACTGCCAGCGAGGCCTGCACCATCATAATCATCCCCGCCTTCGACAGCTTGCCGTTGTAGATCTGTCCGAGCCCCAGCCCGGGAATCGCCGAGAGCCAGCCCGCGAGCTTCGGGTTGCGCGGCTCGTCGTTCTCCAGCCGTCCCGTCTTCTCGACCGCATCGAGGATACTCCACACGTAGCAGCCGGCCGCCCACGTGATTGCGTTGGCCGTGCCATGGACACGGCGCTGGCGCCCGAACGCGGCACTGTCCTGACGCATGCGGTAGGTCGTGAGTGTCGCGAGGGTGTCGGCGGTACGTGCGGAGTCGATGTTGAGCACCGCACCCGAGGTGTCGAACGTACTGTCGTAGCGGGTGAGGGAGTCGACGATGAGCCACGAGGGGTCAAGGACGTTGCCCGGTTGGAACAGGTGTTCGACAATGGTGTTGAAGCGCTTAACGCTATCACGGCACGCTCCGGCTTCATACGCCCGATAGATGGCCGCCGCAACCAGGCCCCCCTCGGCGCCCAGGAACAGCACCGACTTGACATAGTTGCGGTTGTACAACTGCCCTGCCCCCGGCACAACCGCCGAGAGCAGGCCTGCTGCGAAGGGGTTGCGTACGCGTGCGGCCGCGGAATCCACCGTGTCAGCCGCTGCCACGCCCACGGTGTCGGTCTGTCCCTGTGTTCGGGCGAAGACCGCAGCCCCGCAGAGCACAAGCACCGTCCATCGAGCTGTCATTCGGTTCGCTATGCCGGGTTGTACGCACAGGGAACAGCCCACCACCGTGATGAACTTAACCCCTTAAACAAAATACTACAAATTGGGATACTGTGCGTTTTGTCACAGGGGGAACGGCACGGTCGTATTATTTTCGTCTTCGGACTCGGATGGCCCGTGAGCGCCATCGTGCAGCCCAGGCAGGAGGGGGAGTCAATGCAGGTTCGCAGAGCAGTGCTCTGGGTAGGGGTGTTTGCGGGGGTCTGCGCGGCACAGACCCTGGTCGTGACCAGGACGGTCCCGAACCCAATCGCCAATTTCGACCTCAGCTACATCGATATCACGCTTCAGGGCGCCGGTCCCACGCTGTTCATGCTGCAGGTACTGCCGCCCGCACCGCCATCGGCCTCCCGCTATCAGATTGATTTTGAAGCCACATGCGAGAGTTCG
>CAZJJT010000066.1:9086-13612 GCA_964546395.1 uncultured Fibrobacterota bacterium | reverse complement strand
GTGCAGAGGCCCTCGCCAGCAGCTGGGCAAGGGTCTGTTCGGTGTGCTTCGTTTGCCGGCGCTCGGGAGGCTGCAGCCGAACGACAGCGACCGAGGCCTCGGGGAACGCACCGCGCAACCCCTGGGCCAACCCTCTCGCGCGGCTGCTGTGGGCGATAGACGAGTCGCCGAGACAGAGAAACACCGCGTGCCGGTGACCGTGAAGTGACAGATGCCGTCCCACTTCCTGCCCCGCCAACTCCGTGACGCCAACCGTGTAGGCTGAAACGAGCGGCGAGGCGAGCAGACGCGGAGGGGTCTCCAGCGTCCCGTTCTCGTCGAGCAGCGCTGTCGGCAGGTTGGCCTGCAGCAGACGCGTGGCAATCGGCTCGATGTCCTGCGGGTAGAGCGCGGTGGTCCAGAGCAGTGCGCCGAGGACGGGGAGCGCGGGCGAAGGCGACAGGAGACGCGGAGCGTTGCCTCGCCAGAACACGGCGTCACGAAACGAGACAAACTCCAGTCGCACATGCCGCTCAGCGCAGAGCCGCTCGATCGTGTGGAGGTACTCACCGGCACGCGGCGTGAACTCGTACATGTCGGCAAGGGTGTCTCCATGCCCGATGAGCACAACAGTGGACCCTGCCGAAGCGGACCCGACAGCAGCGACCCGATACCCACGGCCGGTGCGTTCAAGGTATCCCTGAGAGACCAACTCCCCGAGTGCCCGGCGGAGCGTGCGGTGGGTGACACCAAACCGGCCGGCAAACTCCTTGGCAGAGACAAGGCGACTGTCTGGCGCGTAGAGGCCGGTGAACAGATCTCGGGCGATACTGTTACGTACATGTTCCCAGGTGCGACCGGGCGGGACAGGGCCGGACGGATACTGGACTACTGTGGGTGTGTGTGCCGCCCGTGCGAGCGCAACGACCCCGCCCCGGGGGAGCACACGGCAGAGCCCTTCTGCCTGAAGTTGCCGCAACGCCTTCTGTACCGTGGACGCGGAATAGCCGTGCTCTGAGCAGAGCCGGCGCACGGTCGCCAATCGACCCTCTCCAGCTGGACCCGCTGCGCGGCGCAGCAGCTCCCGCAGGTGACAGACTACGTCGGCACACCGGTGTCTGGCTCGTCGGGACATACCGTATATGATTGCACTGATATCTTCAAAGACAATTAGGAATATAGTTCTGCGTGCCGGTGGTGTCCCGTTTCCCTATCCATATGAGTATGTCGGCACTGGTGCCGATGGCCCAGAGGGTGGACACAGGACTGCATACGAGCAAGGGGAATGCGATGGGACGGGCGAACCGGTTGGCAGCGATGGTGGGAGGTGGCGTGGCGGTAGTAGTTGTTCTGCTGGCAGTCGTGCCCGGTGCTGCCATGACACAGGTGCAGGCCGATGTGCTGGCACAGTACGCGCTCTCACGTCTGCCACTCGGCGGAGGTGTTGTGTCGGTACCGCGGTGTGGCAGCGGCGAGCTGGCGGTGGCTTTCGTGCAGAACAGCTCGGCCATGGTCCATGCGATGGCTGCGCAGGACGCGGACCTGGCATCGGCGCGCGCCGCGGCCGACGCTGTCGGGCAACTCGGTCGTCGTCTGTACGTCGAGCAGGGCCAGGCGCAGGCGCTTCCGTATGCAGACAACTTCATTGACATGGTGGTGATTGCGGGCCTGACGGATGCGTCACTGGCACAGGTCTCGGCTGCTGAGGCGCGGCGCGTCCTCCGGCCGGGCGGGCTGGCACTTGTTGGGCGGGCGGCATCCGAGGGAACGGGCCTCGCGCAGAGCGCAGTCCAGGGCTGGATATCATCAAGCGGCATCGTGAACGCAACGGCCGAAACCGATGCGCAGGGGGTGTGGGCAGTGATCTCGAAGGAGCGGGCCGCAGGGTCTGATGACTGGACGCACCACTGGCGCAGGCCCGACAACAACCCGCGGTCGCTTGACGCCAACGCCGGATACCCCTACCTTCCCCAGTGGCGCGGCAAGCCGTACAACGCGGCCCGCAATGGTACGGTGGTGGCGTGCGGTGGGCGTCTCTACTCGTTCATCGTCGACAAGTTCTCCTGGGACATACTGCGGACGATCAAGGCCTACCGTACCGCCAACGGCCGGATGTTGTGGATGCGCAGCTTGGAGGACTTCGGGGTCCCGCACGAGATGGATCCGCGTGTTCTGGACGCCGGGATGGGACACTTCCATTTCCCCAACGGCGACAACAACAGCTTCCTTATTGCTGATGAGGAGGGTGTGTATGTCTGCGGGACCACCCGGGTGTACTATCTCAACGGCGAGACCGGCGCAACGGTGCGCACGGTTTCGCTCGGCGGAGACAGTGCCGCGGTCTGGATGGCGAAGACGGGGGACACGCTTTGCGTGCTGGTCGCGAGCGGGGGGTTCTTCTCCAACGAGGGTCGCCGGATTGCCGCCTACAGCGCCACGACCGGCGCACTGCTGTGGCAGCACGTGGAACCGGTTCCGATCCACAAGATGGACGTCGCGCTGCACGACGGGCGCATCGTCTTCTATGCCGCCGGCAGCCGCGTAGCCTGTATCAGCACTTCAACGGGAACACCGCTGTGGCAGAACACCGATGCGGCGGTGGTGAGCGCGCTTGGCTCGGATACGCCGCACCTGAGTGCCACGTATCCGGCAGTCGTCTGTTCCCCACAGGGCGTCTTCTTCTCACGCAGCACCAACGAGGTGATGGTGGCGCTGTCGCTCGTCGATGGGCACGTGCTGTGGCCGTCGTTGTCGCGCACCAACGGCTTCACATTCTGGTCGATGAATGACACGCTGATGTTCTGCCGGTACCCGTGGGCGGGTGTGGAGATCGACGTGCGCAACGGTACGTCGCAGAACAGCCGTGCCGGCCTTGGCGACGGGTGCGGGCCGTTTACGCTGGCGCCGCGGGCGATGTTCACGCAGAACGGTGGGCTGACGTACTCGTTTGAGGGGCAGTTCGCGGTTGCGAGTCTGGGGCGCAAGAGTGACTGCATGGTCCCGCCGATTATCGAGGACGGTATCTGGGTGACGCCCAACACCGAATGCACCTGCTACCCCCTGGTGCGCGGCATGTTTGCCGATGCGCCTGCCGGCGCCTTCGTGTTCGACCAGACCGCAGTGGCCGCCCAGCGACTGGAACAGGGACCGGCGTTCGGCGGTGTGAACGCGGTGGTATCTGTCGACGGTCTCGACTGGCCGGCCCACCGGGCCGACAACTCGCGCAGCGCCTCCTCGTCGGCATCTCTCCCGGCCGCTCCGCACCTGCGGTGGACGCGCACGCCGCCGCACCCCTACACCGACGCTGCCGCGGCGGCTGACCCGCTACACTGGGGGACCCACAGCCCGTACTCCGAGCAGGGCCCCACGCCGCCAGTTACCGCGGGTGATCGTGTGTACTGGGGCGGCAGTGACGGCATCGTGCACTGTCACAACACGAACAGCAACGTCGAGGAGTGGCGTTATGTAACGGGTGGAAGAGTCTTCACGGCCCCGTCGATTGCCAACGGGTGTGTGTACGTGGGGTCCGCCGACGGGTACGCGTACTGCATCGAAGCGCACACGGGACGTCTGGTGTGGCGGTTTCGCGGCGCGCCGGTCGACAGGCGCATGAACCTGTATGGCCACCTCGCAAGCACCTGGCCCGTCCTCACCGGTGTGATGGTGCAGGGAACGACCGCATACTTCGCTGCCGGATTCACCCCGGAGTGCGGCGCGCATGTGTATGCGCTCGACGCGCTGAGCGGAGACATCGTGTGGCAGAACAACACCGCGGGCATCAGCCAGGGCCAGCGCAGTGGGTCCTCGCCCGGCCGCTACGTGGCCGGCCTGATGGCGGGCGGAGGCATGACCATCGTCGGCAACCGTCTCTGGATCCGATCGTACCTCAACAGCAACGTCGTGCTCGATCTTGCCACCGGCGCACGGCAGGCGCTTCCCTCGGCGATGGACGGCGGGATGGACATCTATCTGACTGTCCGCGGACGGGACATCGGGGCGTTGGACGCGACGCACGCTGTGTTCGGCGGCCGTCCGTTGTTTGCCGACAACAATGAGCGCGGTGCACTGTCACAGCGCCTGGCGATGCGGTTCATGCGGGCAGACACTGACGGGGATCCCCTGTTCTGCGAGACGCAGTTCTCGGAGCAGTCGCTGTCCGCAGGGGCCTGGAACGGCGCAAGGGTGTATGCCTGCCTGCTCGAGACTGGCTCGCCGCTGAGCTGCTGGGACAAGAGCGACCTGGTCAGCCGGATAGACGCGGCGCAGGCTGGTTCGAGCGTCGCCCAACCCTTCTTCACGACAAGTGCGGCGCCCGCGACGGTGTGGGGACGCAGCGATGTCTACGCGGACGCGGTCGCGGTCGCGTCGAATGGCGTTGCGGCGGTGTATACCAGGTCAATGCCGTCCGACACACGACCCGACACGCAGGGCTGGTACGTTGGTATCCTCAACGCCGCGAACGGCACGACATCCTGGGAAGCGCAGTTGCCAGCCCAGCCAGTGTACAACGGTCTGGCACTCAGCCGGACCGGTGAGCTGGTGGTGAC
>CAZJJT010000066.1:2973-9076 GCA_964546395.1 uncultured Fibrobacterota bacterium | reverse complement strand
CAACGGTACCGTCGTGTGCTACGGCGATGCGCCGGTGAGTGTCTCGAACGGGCCTGTGGCGCAGTTGACTTCGCCCCAAGAGGAGGAGCGGCAGGCAGTGTCCGGAACATGGTCGACAGCGGCCCCGCGCGCCGAGGATGTGCCCTGCGTGGCAGCTGTGCCGCTCCAACGGGCCGTGCAGATGGCGAAGGAAGGTGCTGTGGCCCGTAAGGCCGCCGAACAACCCTTCGCGCTGCTCGAAGACGCTGCGCCGGGATCCGTCCACGTGAATCGCGACATGCGCTGGGAGCCGGGTCGTGCGTGTCTGCCGGTGGCGTCATCGGCTGCGAGCCCGCCGACGCAGGCCGGGGACGCGTCCTGGACGGTCGATTGTGACCTGCGCACATGCTGGACCCCTGAACAGGCGAGGGTCGCCTGGGTAAGCTACGACCTGGGGACCGCACAGAACGTGGCGGCGGTGTCGATTGTGTGGTACTATCTGGTTGCTGGCGAGTGTGGGTTCGTGATTGAGGGGTCAACGGATGGAACGCGGTTCGACGAGCTTGACCGGGGGAGTATGACAGGCAGAGGGACGCAGACTGTCCTGCGCAGCTTCCTCCCCGAGGTGGTCCGGTTTGTGCGGATTCGGTTCACTCCCTCCGAGGACCACACCGCGCCGAGTATCTACGAAGTCGCTGTCCACGGATCCGCCCTGGAGACTGCGCGGACACAGTAGCCACAGCGCCGTGGGGACTACATACGTGCAGCAGAGGAGGCGGGCATGAGACGAGTGCTGTGTGGGGTGCTCTGGGCGGCAGTGCTATGGCATGTGGCACGTGCAGACCATGTCGATGCGGTGGGCGGCGGCTACACGCACTGCGGAATGCTTGGCGAGTACTTCGCCAACGCAGACCTGAGCGGCCCTCCCGCGTTTGCCCGCCGGGACGTGCGCATTGACTTCGACTGGGGGAGCCTTGCCCAGGTGGGGGGCTCCAACACGCCGTCGCTGCGTACGTTCCCACGCGACAATTTCTCGGTGCGGTGGACCGGCGAAGTGATTGTGCGGTTCACCGAGAGCTATGTGTTTGTCGCCGACGCCGACGAGGGGGTGCGGGTGAGCATCCGCCCGGCGGGAAGCGGCACATGGAGCGTGATCATCGACCAGTGGGGCGGTTCGGGAATTTTCCAGAGCCCCGGGCAGGCGCTGACCGCGGGCGAAACCTATGAGCTTCAGGTGGAATACCGCGAACTCACCGGTGCTGCCCGGTGCCGTCTCCTGTGGTGGAGTCACAACACGCCCCAGGAAGTGATCGACCCGGTGGCCCAGCAGGGGCTCAACACCTCGTCGTGGGCCGGGTTTGTGTGGGCCGACAAGATGAAGTCGTCGCGATGGGGCAGCGATCCCGGGACGGCTGCGGACAGCCTCAGTTTCCCCTCCACCGACATGACTTCCGCCAACACCATCGTCATATCCGAGAGCGACCAGCGTGAACGCTACTTCGCCGGGACCTGCCTGCTGTCGTTCAAGGGGCAGGCGCGTGTCAACACCGGCTGCTGCAACAGTGTGTCGTTCAGGGTGGGCACGCAGACCTACGCCAGCCCGCTGGCCCGGGGCGTCGGTTACGACGCCGGTACCAACACCACCACGGCACTCATGAGCGTTGACGGCTCGCGCCTGGTGGCGCTATGGTTCGACCAGACCAGTCGGAGCGGTGGCGCCGCCGACAACACGGGCATCACGGACATCCACCTGATGCTGCCGCTTGTCCCCGATGACACGGTGACGCACCCGCTCGGTTCGGTGGTGTACCGTCCGTTCGCCGAGGTGGTCCGTGACCACTACACGTGTCTGCGATGGCTGGGTGGCGCCAACGGCAACACCGACTCCGTGTGGGCCGATCGCACGCTGCCCGGATACGCCTACTTCATGAAGTCGGACCCGAGCGTGTACTGGAGCGAGCAGGAGAACTGGGAATACCTGGTCATGCTTGCCAACGAAACCGGCAAGGACCTGTATCTGTGTCTCCCGGTGAAAGCCTGCGATGACTACTTTGTCAAGATCGCCGACCTCGTGCGGTACGGCTCTGACGGGGTGAGTCCATACACGAGTGAGCAGACCGACCCGGTGTACCCGCCGCTCAATCCGAACCTGCGCATCTACGTGGAGCATGCCAACGAGATCTGGAACTGGGCATTCGTGTCTACACAACTGGCCCTCAACATGTCGGGCACCGTGCAGACCGAGGACCCCGCCACATGGGCGATCATGGACTACGACGGCCAGTCAACCGCCAACACCACGTCGCGCATGCGGCGCTGGTGCGTGGTGCGCACGGTGAACATGAGCAACGCGTTCCGCGACGCGTTTGGCGATGCGGCGATGGGGCCGCGTGTTCGTCCGCTGCTGGAGTACCAGTACAACAGCGAACAGGCAACCGCCTACTTCTCGCTGGCGTTTCTTGCTGCCTACTACAACAATGAAGACGGGAACCACGTCGCCCAGCCGCACCCGGTGAACCACTACGTGTGGGGCGGCGGTGGCGCCACGTACTACGGTGTAGGCAACCCCGTCGGGCACCAGAGCAGGGTCCTGCTGGCCGACTCGAGCTTCGAGCAGCCCGTGCTGAGTGCGAACACGTCACAGCAACGCCCTGGCGGCACGTCATGGACCTTCACGGGGACCTCGGGTATCTACCACAGCACCAGCCAGAATGCCACCATCGGCAGCCTCCCTGCTGCTGACACCGCCCCCGACGGCAACCAGGCCGCCTACATCATCGACACCGGGTCCATCTACACCACGGTCAACTTCCCGGACACCGGCTGGTTCGCGCTGAACTTCCATGCCGCCTACGATGATCCCGGTTGGGACCCGACGTTCCGCATCTTCTTCGATACGGTGAGTATCAGCCCGCGCGGCCAGTCCGATATCCGTGTTGCCTACCCGGGCGACAACGCCGGACTTGGCGGGTGGAGCCGCGATATCGGCAACCTCACCTCCGAGTGGGGGAGCGCCATGTTCCATGTCACCACCACCGGCAACCACACCATCCGGTTCACGGGCAACAAGACGGGTGGTCGCGAGACATACCTTGACAACGTCCGCATCGCCAGCGCCGACAGTATCATGGCCAGCGGGTTCGGCTCGGGGCAGGCATGGGGCCAGGTGGCCGCGGCAAACTATGAAGTGCAGCTCAACTCACAGTCAATCTATTGTCGCGCGTTCGGCTTGCCGCTCATCGCCTACGAGGCAGGGTGGTCGCTGGGTGGCGATTTCACGCAGCGGCCGATCCAGAACTGGTGCAAGCTCGTGCACCCGCTGGCGGAGCGAATCAACGACACGGCCCAGGGCTACTGGGACCGCTCCGGCAGTTTCATGAACGTGTGGGGTGTCTATACCTACTGGAAAGACTTCGACTTCGCCGGCGCAGGCACGTGCCCTATCATGCAGAGCTTCGCGGGGATCAGCGGTCGGCTGCGCGACGAGGTGACCAACGGCATACCCGTGCCCGGGAAACTGCTTCCGCACAGCCTGCCATGCGCGCTGCGCGGGGACGCTGGCCAGGTGCACCTTGATTCCGCTCGCACGGTGAACACGAGGCTTGACGAAGTCGGCGCCTGGGTAAGCTGGCTGTTCACAACGCCCGAGCGTGCTCTGTACGCGTTCCGTGTGTACGCGCGCGGGACAGGCTCGCTCACACTGGATGTCAACGGGGATACGGTGGGCAGTGTGGCGGATGCTGCCGGCGGCGGCGCAACGCCGCTGAGTGTGGAGTTGACAAGGGGCGGACATGCGGTGCGGGTACTGAACACGTCCGGCGATTTCACCATCGACAGTATCGTCGTGAGTTCCACGCCGGTAAGCGTGGGGCACGCCGGTCCGGTGATGCCGGGGACGGCGCAGCCGCGCGTGGCCCCGCAGGCGGCAGGATGGGGTGTGGCGAAACCGGTGGCACCTCCCGCGAGTGCCAGTGCGGCGCTGGAGCAGAAGTTGACCACCAGGACCGACCCTCCAGTCGAGACAGGACCGACACTCGCAGTGCTGGCCGATGCACCGGGGCAGGGCGTGCAGCAACAGCATCGACCCGATGCGGTACGTGGCGACAACCTTGAGCCTGCGGCAATCCCCGTAGCTCCTGCCTTCACGGTGCACAACATGCGCTGGGACGCGCCCGAGGGATGCCTGGCGGTGGTGTCGGTGCGGGCGTCGTCGGAGTTGCGGACCCACGCCGCCGCGAACACAACCGATCGTCGTCTTACCACTCGATGGGCGGCGAAGGGGGATGGTGCCGCCTGGGTTGAGTATGACCTCGGATCGGTGCAGACAGTCGGCGGCACGAGCCTGGTCTGGTATGGGCGTTCGGCAGGAGCATGCATGGCGACCGTACAGGGGTCGACGGACGGCATCGAGTTCAGGGACGTGCACGTTGGCTGCCTCCAGGGGCGCGGCACGCAGAGCACGGCGTGGAGATTCGGCAGAGCGGTTCCGGTGCGCTACATCCGTGTATGCCTGGAACCTGAAGCGGACTTGCGCGTACCAAGTCTATACGAACTCGGACTCACACCGGCAACGTGCGGTGCCCGCGCAGAGACACCGGCACGATAGGCATGGCGGTGCGCAGGATGGGGGTTGCGGAACGCCCCGATTTGTTGTATGTATGGAATAGCGGCTTGTGGTGGACGGTATTCCGAACACACAGATCGGGGGGTAGGATGGGGGTGGAGCGCGGGGGAACGTGGTCGGTGCAGTTCGGTGGGGACCGGGTGGATGTCGCGGTCGACGGCTGGAACGGGTTCGTGCTGTACCCGAGTGGCAGCGACCGTGGGGCTGGGTCCCCGATGCCGTGGGTCTGGTACGCTCCGACGTTTATCACGGGCGAGTACCCTCTTCCCAAGCAGCTCCACGCCTGGTATGTCGAGCGACTGCTGGCGAAGGGGTTCTGTATCGCCGGCGTTGACATTGGCGAATCGTGGGGAAACCAGAAGGGGCGTGAGGGGTTCACCGCGTTCTACCGCGCGTGCGTCGGGCGCTACGGGCTGTCGCACAAAGCGTGCCTGTGGCCGCAGAGTCGCGGCGGACTGATGCACTACAACTGGGCGGTCGAACACCCGGAGTGCGTGGCCTGCATCGGCGGCATCTATTCGCTGGTGAATCTCGGCGGGCTGCGGCTCGGCGACGTACGCTTCCACGAGGCGTATGGCATGGACGCAGACACGTTCCGGACCCAGGTGGTCAGACACAACCCTATTGACCGTCTCGAGTCCCTTGCCGGTGCGAAGGTCCCGGTGTTCAATGTCCACGGAGACAACGACGCGATCGTGCCCCTCGAGGAAAACGTCGGGGAACTGACACGTCGGTACCGTGCGCTGGGCGGTCCCGCTGAGCTGCTGGTCATTCCCGGCGAGGGCCATGAGGAGATCCCGGTGTTCTTCACCTGCCAGGCGCTGCTCGACTTTTTCGCCGCAAACAGCGTGCCGAGTCGTTGAGCCGTGGAGACGAAGATGAGGCAGAGAGTGCTGGCATTCGGCTGTCACCCTGACGATATCGAGTTGCTGTGCGCGGGGACACTGGCGCTGCTTGCACGTGCCGGCCACGAGATCCACATGGCAGTGATGGCCGGTGGCGAGATGGGCTCGCAGTCGCTCGGACCGGCGCAGATCCGCGAGACGCGCCTGGCGGAAGCGCGGAAGGCGGCGGAAGTGGTCGGTGCGACGGTTCACTTTGCCGGCGGCCACGATATCGAGGTGGAGTACACCCAGGAATACCGTCGACGGACCATCCGCGTCGTGCGCCAGGTCGACCCCACAATCGTGCTGACGCACCCGCCCACCGATTACCTGGTGGACCACGAAGAGACTTCGAAGCTGGTGCGCAACGCGGCGTTTATCGGCCCGTGTCCCAACTACGACTGCGGGGTACCCACCACACCGTCTTCGCGTATCCCGCACCTCTACTACTGCAACGCCGTGGGTCACACCGACATCTTCGGCCGGCCGCTGCCGCTCACCTGCGCGGTTGACATATCGGAAGTCATGGGTGTCAAGGAGCGGATGCTCGCATGCCACGAATCGCAGCGCGAGTGGCTGCGGTCGCACTTCTCACGCGAGATCCTCCCGGTGCTGA
>CAZJJT010000066.1:0-2963 GCA_964546395.1 uncultured Fibrobacterota bacterium | reverse complement strand
CGGCTGGGACGAGTATCTCGACATGATGAAGCGGGCGGCCGGGCAGGAAGGGGAGCGCGCCGGGTATGCATACGCGGAGGGATTCGTGCAGCATGTAGGAAGCGGACACCCGAAGGACAACCTGTTGCGCGAGTTGCTGGGGAGCCTGGTGCACGAGTACTGAGTGCCGGGGGCGGGATGCTTCGCCCCGCCCCCCGGCCGAGCCGCGTTGCGTCTCGGCCTTCCCCACCCATGCAAGGGGTGCGCCGCACCCCTCGCAACGCACCCCGCTGTGGTGGCGGCGTCCGTCGGCGCCGCGGATGGTGGCACCGGAGGGGCACGGTACGCGGTGCCCCCCGACAACAAGCGGAAGGGATGGTCGTGGACAAGGTGATCGCGGTACTGTGGGACAAGGGGCCGGTGAGGGGTTCGGTCGAAGTGGTGAACGGGGCGTTCGGCGATGGGTCAGGGCAGAAACCGTTCAGCACGGCGGGGGCGAAGGCTGCCCGGCTGGAGCTGGCATGCACAGATCCCCGTCTCGGGCCGGGCGCTCTTCCAACCATGGTGCAGCTGCACTGCGAAAAGAGCCCGATTACTTTCATGCTTCGTGACGTGTGTGCGAAGACTCCCGTGTACATACCCGAGTACGGTGTGGTGGTCACCGAAGCCGGAGATGCGCGGACGTACCGTCAGGTTGTCAAGGGGATACGGGCAGGGAAGCTGAAGTCGGGGTTGCAGCGCATCGAGTCGGGCCCGGAGGAGAGCTTCGAGTCGGCCGCGGCGCACAATCTGGACATGATGTGCCCGGTGTGGCTCGGGGTCAGCCGCGACATGCGGATGTTCCGGTTCTCGCACGAAGAGCGGTTCGGGTACTGGGGCTACGTGCAGCCGATCAATCACTCATTCGTCGCGGCGCTGCCCGAAGCTGACGGCCGCGACTACGCGTACCACTTCGTGCTCGGCCCGGGCTCTTCGTGCCGCAGCGATATCGCGCGGCGTCTTGAGGACGGCGTGCTGCCGATCGTGCAGAGCCAGCAGGTGGAGGGTGATGTCGTCTACGCGGTTACCGCGTTTGCCACACTCGAGACACAGCCGCTCGCGGAAGGTGCGGTGCGGGGCTCGGCATGGCGTGGAGCCTATGCGTTTGCGGGCGGCAACATGTACAAGGAGGAAGACAGGCTGAAGTTGAGCGATGAGATCGAGCGAGAGGCCACGGGGCGCGAGGAAGAGACCGTGTGCGGTATCCGTGTCGTGGCGACCAACACGGGCGCGGTGCCGCGCTACGCGTGGTTCAAGGCGCTGAAAGTCTCGGTGGGCAAGCAGCACGCCTACGATGGCCAACGCGGATATTCACTACTGGGACCGGACCGTGTCTATGGCGTGCACCGATTGAACGGGTCTGCCATGCCGCAGGAGGAGATGGCGGTACTGCTGCAGCCCGGCGAGTGTGCGACGCTCGAGATGCTGGTGCCGCACCAGCCGGTGTGCGCCGCTCGTGCCGCAACACTGGCCGCGATGGACTTCGACGTGCACCTCGAGGCGTGCCGCGCGTTCTGGCGGGCGAAACTTGCGGGGGGGGCGCAGGTGCGTGTCCCCGAACCTGCAATCGACGAGCGCATCCGTGCCGGACTGCTGCACCTGGATATCAACTCGATTGGCCGCGAGCCGGACGGAGCGGTGATGGCGTGCGTAGGGTGGTATGCGCCGATTGGCTCCGAGAGTGCGCCCATGATCCAGTTCTACGACTCGATGGGATGGCACTCGCTGGCCGAGCGCTGCCTGGAGTTCTTCCTTGAGCACCAGCGTGAAGACGGGTTCATACAGAATTTCGGTGGCTACCAGCTCGAGACCGGCCCGTTCCTCTGGACCTGCGGCGAGCACTTCCGTTACACCCGCGACACGGCCTGGGCAGGGCGCGTGAAGGACAAGCTCCTGAGGTCGTGCGAGTTTCTCCTGGCCTGGCGTGAACGGAACAAGCGTGAGGAGCTGCGCGGCAACGGCTACGGGCTCGTGGACGGCAAGGTGGCTGACCCCGAGGACTTCTTCCATTCGTACATGCTCAACGCGCTTTCCTATGTGGGACTGGCACGTGTCGCAGAGATGTTCGAGGAGACTGACCCGGCCCGGTCGAAGCGGTTGACGGCCGAGGCGGTTGCGTACCGTGAGGATATTCGCCGATCGTTCGGCGAGTCGCTCGCCCGCTCGCCTGTGGTGCCGCTCGGGGACGGGACCTGGGCGCCGGCGCCGCCGCCATGGTCAGAGTACCGCGGGCCGCTTGCGCTGTACGCCGAGGGAGGGGAGTGGTTCACGCACGGAGCATTCGGCTCTCGTGATTCGCTGATAGGGTCGCTGTATCTGCCGGTCTCAGAAGTCCTCGATGCCGACGAGCCAGCGGCCACGTTTCTGCTTCGCACGCACCATGAGCTCTTTACGAAAGAGAACGCGGGGCTCTCACAGCCCTACTACCCACGTCACGACTGGCTGCACCTGAAGCGCGGCGAGGTGAAGTCGTTTCTCAAGACCTACTACAACCAGCTCACCGCTCTCCAGGACCGCCAGACCTACACGTTCTGGGAACACTACTGGCACGCAAGCCAGCACAAGACCCACGAAGAGGCGTGGTTTCTCATGCAGACACGCTGGATGCTGTGGCTCGAAGAGGGCGACACACTGAGCCTGCTGAAGGGGATCCCGCGGGCGTGGCTGAAGCACGGCAGGCGCATCGAGTTGCGTAACGTCGCAAGCTATTTCGGGAGCCTGTCACTCACGGTCGAATCTCGTGTTGACGAAGACGTGATTACGGCACGCGTGGAGTGCGCAGGGAAACGCACGCCTGAGCGCGTGCTTCTCCGACTCCCTCACCCGAGGGAGAAGGCGGCCAGGCACGCCGAAGGAGGAGCCCTGAACGCGGCCGAAGAGTTGGTCACTGTCGACATGTCCGCCGGGGCTGGCACCGTGACGCTCCGCTTCGGCTGAGACAAATG
>CAZJJT010000065.1:0-13669 GCA_964546395.1 uncultured Fibrobacterota bacterium | reverse complement strand
ACCGGTGACAGGACGATCGCCATGCTGCTGCAGAAAGTAAACGCGGTCATCACACACTACGAGGGTCTCGAGACCGAGATGTCGCGGCCCGAGGTGGCATCCGACCGCTCGCGCATGGAAGAGCTGGGGCGCGAGCACAACCACCTCGGCAGAGGTATGCCGCTGCTGCGCCGGTACGTGCAGACGGTCCGGGAACTCGAGCAGGCGCGGGAGATGCTGGAGCAGGAGTCCGACGAAGAGATGCGGGACATGGCGCGCGAGGAAGTGGAGTCGCGTGAAGGGCAGCTGCCCGAACTCGAAGAGAAGGTGAAACTGTTCCTCGTCCCGCGCGACCCGCGCGACTACCGCAACGCGATAGTCGAGATACGGGCGGGGACCGGGGGGACGGAAGCCGGGATATTCGGGGCCGACCTCTACCGCATGTACACCCGCTTCGCTGAGCTGCAGGGATGGAGCACCGAGACGCTCGAGGCCAGCTATGGCGAGCTTGGCGCCATCAAGGAGATCGCGTTCCTGGTGCACGGTGAGGGCGCCTACGGCGCGCTCAAGCATGAGTCTGGCGTGCACCGCGTGCAGCGCGTGCCGCAGACCGAGGCCCAGGGCAGAATCCACACGTCGGCGGCCTCCGTGGTGGTGCTTCCCGAAGCCGACGAGGTGGAAGCGGACGTGGACCCCAAGGAGCTTCGCATCGATGTCTACCGGGCAAGCGGCGCCGGCGGACAGCATGTCAACAAGACCGAGTCGGCCGTGCGGATCGTGCACGTGCCCACCGGTATCACGGTTACCTGCCAGGACGAGAAGTCGCAGCACAAGAACCGGGCCAAGGCCATGAAAGTGCTGACCTCGCGGTTGTACGACCGGAGACTTTCGGAGCAGGAAGGCAAGGAGCGGCTGGCCCGGCGAAGCATGGTGGGGAGCGGCGACCGTAGCGCGAAGATCCGTACCTACAACTTTCCCCAGGACCGGGTCACCGACCACCGCATCAACCTGACACTCCACCGCCTCGAGGACATCCTCAACGGGAGTATCCACAGCCTGATCGATGCGCTCGCGGTGGCAGACAGCAATGAGCGGCTCAAAGAGCACGTCGGCGCGTAGCGGCGGCTCGGCCGCAGCGGACACCGTCCGCCGCGCGCTTGCCCTGCTGCAGAACGCACTGCGACCGCTGCACGGCAGCGCCGCGGGTGTGCAGGCCGAGCACGCACTCTCGCAGTTTCTCGGCGTCTCGCGCGAGCAGCTGCATCTCGACCCGCCGTCCCTCGACAACGACAGGATGCACGGGGTGGAACGCATGTGCGGCCGCCTGGCAGCCGGTGAGCCGCTGGCCTATGTCCTGGGCGCTGCCTATTTTCACTGTGTCAAGCTCGTGCTCGACCGCTCGACGCTGATTCCCCGTCCCGACACCGAGGTGCTCGTGGAGACCGTGCTCGCCCGTCAGCCCCCCACGCCGGCAATCTTTGCCGACATGGGCACGGGTTCGGGTGCGGTTGCAGCCGCCCTCCTGCACGAACGGCACACCTGGCGTTGCGTCGCAACCGATACCGCAGGCGGCGCACTGGCCCTCGCGCGACGCAACACCGATTCCTCACGCTGTCTCTGCGCTCGAATGGACTGTCTCGAGGCACTCGCCGGCCCGCTCGACTTCATCGTGAGCAACCCACCCTATATCCCCTCCGCTCACATCGATACTCTCGAGCGGAGCGTGCGCGAGTTCGAACCCCGTGCGGCGCTTGACGGAGGAGAAGACGGGCTGGTGTTCTACCGTCGCCTTGCGCACGAAGCCGGCCGGAGACTGGGTACGGACGGGGCGTTGTATGTCGAGATAGGATATGACCAGGGCGGGCAGGTCACCGGTCTGCTCGGTGCGGCGGGATGGCGCTCCGTGGAGGTGCACCACGACCTGGCCTCACGTCCGCGCGTCGTATCGGCCAGGCGGCCCCATGCTTGAGCAGCCCTGGGGCGGTTCGGTGGCCGGAAGGTTCGGGGCGCTCGTGTACGGCGCGGTGGCGGCGGGCCGCAACGCGCTGTACGGATGCGGCGCGCTTCCCGTCAAACCAAACCCCCTGCCACTCATCAGTATCGGCGGTATCCATGCCGGTGGTACTGGAAAGACCCCGCTCGTGGGCCTGGTGGCGCAACACCTCACGCAGCAGGGCCACACGGTCATCGTTGCCAGCCGGGGATACCGTCGGGTACGCAGTACCCCCGTGGTTGTGGCGCCCGGGGAAGATGCGCCGTGGGAACTGGTGGGCGATGAGCCGGCGATGCTGCGGCGGCGCCTGCCGTCACTGTGGCTGGCAATCGGTGCCGACCGCGCACGCGTGCTTCGTACCGCAGTCAAGCGAATCGGTGGCGGCTCGAACAGCGTCGCGGTGCTTGACGACGGGTTTCAGCACCGCCGGATCCGTCGCGACATCGACATCGTCTGCCTTCCCCCGAATCCCTGGCATGACCGCCTGCTCCCCGCCGGCCTGCGTCGCGAACCCTTCAGCAGTATTCGTCGGGCACATGTGGTCTGCATGACAGGCAGCGAACGTGTCGCGGGGCAACTGGCACGGGACGCGCAGTGCGTGCGTGAGAGGTACGCAACGGTGGATGTGTTTGTGATGCTCACGAGACCGGGGACATGGGTGAATGCAGAGACGGGAGAGGAGGCGGCACGCCCGGACACGCGGAAGCCGGTGCTGATCTGCGGCATCGCCCGCCCCGAACGGTTCGCCGATCTCGTTGCCGCACAGGGTATTACACCCGTGCGCACCGCGTACTACCCCGACCACCATCGCTACACCGCCCGGGAGATTGAGGCAGTGGCGGGAACAGAGATTGACGGAATCCTGACCACCGAGAAAGACGCGGTACGCCTTGTATCGCAAAACCTTGCAATTGCCCGGCGTATTTGGTATCTTACACTGAGACAGGACTTTGCGGAGGCCGGTGAACGCGACCGGTTCCTCAAAGTGATACAACGCAGAACACTCTGCCGAGAGGCAATCTCATGAAACGTCTGGTGGTACTCCTTTCAGGTCTGTGCCTGTGTGTAGCGGTCATCGCCGTTCGTCCCGCGCTTGCGCAGAAGCAGGAACGCAAGAGCGTGCAGATCGAGAAACAGTTCGCCAATATCTACGAGTACCTTGACCCCAAGTCGACCATTATCAAGCAGGCCCGCAAGGGTGAAGCGTACGAGCTGGTGTATGCGGGCACTTCGTGGTACCAGGTCCGCGTGCGTGAGCGCGTGGGTTGGCTGGAGCGGCGGGCAGGAGAAATCGTCGACACGCCACCCATGAAGATCCTTGGGGTTCCCGTCGCGGTGTTCTCGGTGATAGCGACACTCCTGGTGCTCACGCTTGCCGGTGTAGTGGTGCTGGTGGTTCGCCAGATGAACGCCGAGACATAGTTGTCCGGGGGAAGGTGCGGGTCAGGCACACGATGCACGAACGATACCGTGCGCATTCATTCTGCTACTTCTTTCCCGCTGCCCTGCTGCTGCTCCTGATAGGTATCCCCCACGTCCCCGCGTCTGCTCAGCAGGCGCAACCGTCCGATGCTCAGTACGTGCGCATCACCAGGAAGTCGGTGCGCGTGCGCAGGGATATCGATGTGCAGTCGGCGATGGTGGGAGTGGCGGACGCCGGGCAGAGGTTTCGGCTGCTCGACTACACCGAGGACGCCTGGAAGATCGCGTTTGTCGAGGGGCAGAAGCCGGTCGAAGCGTGGATCAACCGTGAGAATGCTGTCCTCGAGCGAACCACATCGTCGGTTGGAGTGACGCTGAAGGGTCACTGGAAGAGCATCGCGCTTGTCGCCGGCATACTCCTCGGTCTTGCGGTGCTGATCTTCGCGGCAAACATGATCACCCGTCGTGTGCGCGAGCGGGCCGCGGCGCGGATCACCAGTGACAAGCTGCTCATCATCATCTCCACCCAGCCCAAGGATATCCGCTATTCGCTCAGCAACACCATGTCCACCATCGAGAAGTGCTTCGCCGAAATCGGCTTCTCGATCCAGCGTATGGCCGACCTGAACGGCTTCGACCAGCGGATCAAGCGCCGGGCGCCGGACGTGATACTGGTCGACTGGGCGATTGGTGCATCGCTGGCCGATGAGCTGGAGATCAGCCTCGGCGCCACGCCCGACACGATCGGCATACCGGTTGTGTACTACAACGCTCCAGCCGAAGTAGCAGCGCAGCGCAGGCCACGCGTGCGAAACGTGTACTATCTGGGTGTCGAGTTCTCGGACCGTGACGTGCTGAAGTTGATTCAGCCGCATGCACTGGGCACCACCCAGACCACGATCGTGCGTGACAGCACCCCGGGCAGCGCCATATCCGGAGAGATCTCCGAGGGTGGGCTGAACCAGGTGTTCCAGCTTCTCGAGATCGGCCAGAAGACCGGTTGTCTGTTTGTGAGCCAGGAGCAGCCCTACGGCATGGTGTTTTTCGACGGAGGGAACCCCGTGTTTGCGACCACGCGCTCGCTCAAAGGTCATGAGGCAGTCTACAACATGCTCGACCTCAAGAGCGGCATGTTCAGGTTCGCTCCCGACAAGAAACCGCCGGAGCGCAATTGCACGATCTCCACCATGGGTGTGCTGATGGAGTGGGCGCGTATCAAAGATGAAGCTTCTCGCGCTTGACTACGGCCGTGCCCGTATCGGGGTTGCGGCCTGCGATCCTGAAGGGATCGCGGTCAGAGGACTTCCCACCATACACCGCAGACGAACGACGAACGCAGCCGCGGCGGTTGCGGCCGTGGTTGCCGAAGAGAAGCCCGTGCGTATCGTGGTGGGTCTGCCGGTGTCGGCTTCCGATGAAGAGACGAGGATGTCAGCGGAGGTGCGGGCATTTGCGGTGGAGGTACAGCGAGCGACCGGGCTGGAGGTCGTGTTTGCGGATGAAGGGTTCAGTTCGGTCCGCGCCCAGGAGCTGCTGCGCACCCGCAAACGCAAGCAACGCCGCAACAAGGAGAACGTCGACCGTATCGCGGCGTGCCTGATCCTCGAGGAGTATCTTCGAACGCATGGAGCATAGAGGCACGCTCGCCGTAGTCGCCACTCCCATCGGCAATCTCGAGGACCTCTCGCCGCGCGCGGCGCGGCTGATCCGCGAAGCCGATGTGCTGCTGGCCGAGGATACGCGGGTAAGCGCCAAGCTGCTGGCGCATACCGGGTGCAGCCGCGCGATCCAGCCCTACCACGACCACAACAAGGAGCGGGTCACGCCGCGGCTGATCGAACAGCTGCGTACCGGCGTGAACGTCGCGCTGCTCAGCGACGCCGGTACGCCGGGAGTGGCCGACCCGGCGTTCTACCTGGTACGCGAAGCACGGCGCAACGGGATCGCGGTCACCGTCGTGCCCGGACCGTGCGCCGCGATAGCCGCGCTGGTCGGGTCTGGCCTCCCCACCGACCGCTTCGTGTTCGAGAGTTTCCTGCCGCCGAAGAGCGCGCGGCGCAGGCGGGTGCTGGAGTCGCTCCGTGACGAGCCGCGGACCGTGGTGATCTACGAGTCGCCGCACCGCATCTGTTCGACGCTTGCCGACATGGTCGAGGTCGTTCCGCATGCCGACACGGTGGTAGCGCGCGAGCTGACCAAACTGCACGAGGAGTTCCTGCGTGGCACGCCCGCGCAGCTCCTCGAGCACTTCACTGCCCATGCCCCGCGCGGCGAGCTGGTTCTGCTGTTCAACACCCGCGTGAGCAGCGGCGACAAACCGCGCAGTACGGACTGAGCGCAGACCGTGCATAGTATTTTCTTCCGGTGAGAAACGCCCCCGGCGAACACGAACGCGCGTTGCCGCGCGCACCATGGTACCTGGTGTGTGCCGCGGGTGCTGTCTGTGTCCTGGCATACGTGGCGGCGGCCGCCCCGGCCCCCGCCGATTCCGCTGCCGTCACCGCCGACACTGCCGCCACGGCACGCGACTCGCCTGCTGTCAGCAAGGCCAAGGGTCCCACCGACACGGTGACATACGAAGCGGACGTGATCCGCTACGATCTCCAGGGACGCACCGTCCTGCTGAACGGCAACGCGGTGACCCGGTACCAGGACGTGACGCTGCGCGCGGACACGATCATGTACCGTATCGACGACAACCTGTTCTACGCGGTGGGCAACCCCGAACTCACCGAGGGCAACGACATAACCGTGGGCGACACGCTTACGTACAATATCAAGACCCGCCGTGGAAGCGTGCGGCACGCGACCACGCGCACCTCCGATGAGTATTTCACCGGCAACCGCATCGTCAAGTCGCGCGAGAACTGGCTGTACATCGAGGACGGCGACTACACGACCTGCGCCTATCTCGATCATCCACACTACTCGTTCTACGGCCATCACCTGAAAGTCATTCCCAAGGAGAAGGGGATCTCCAAGCCGGTGGTGCTCAACATCGGTGAAGCGCCCGTGGCGGTGTTCCCGTACTTCGTCCTGCCGCTGGAGCGTGGACGGCGCAGCGGGCTGCTGACTCCCGGCTGGGGCGGCCATCCCACCTCGGGCGGTTATGTCGACAACGTCGGCTACTACTGGGTACCCAACGACTACATGGATTTCACGCTGGCCGGCAAGTTCAAGGAGTTCAGTGATGTCGAGTTTACGGGGAACGCCCGGTACACCAGGCGCTACTGGCTGAACGGGTCGATCAGTGGACGGTACCATGTCGGGAGCAACTACCGGGTTACCAATCAGGAAGCGTTCCTGACATTCAGCCACAACCAGAACCTGCTCCCCGACGCTTCGCTGACGCTGCGGGGCAGCGGCAACCTGTCGACTGCGCGGCGCGACAACAAGACGTATGCGGAAGCCAACATGGACCGGCCCGACGAGCTGCTGCGCAACCAGGGGACCGTGCGGGCCAACATGGCGCTGGAGAAGCGTCTGCCTCGTCTCAACACGAGCGTGTCGCTGGCATGGAACCGCGACCACAACCTGCAGAAAGACCTGATCAACGAGGACATCCCTTCTCTCAGTTTCTCCCTTCCCAACCGCCCGATTATCCCCGAAGCGAAGCCGGACGCGGACGACGACACCGGGCGCGGGCCGCGCTGGTTCAACAGGATCTACTACGGCTACAGTGTCAACGGCAAAGTGCACCGACAGGAGTACCTCGACCGCGACACGCTCCCCAACTATGTGAAAGCCGGCTTGAACCAGCGGTTGTCCCTCTCCGCGCCGCAGACCCTGTTCAAGTACATCACCATCAACCCGACAATCAACGTGTACCACTCGATGATTCACGGCTATTGGGACACCGCCCAGGTCGGGCAGATCTACCTCGACCATGACACCGCCGACACCGTCACGCTCATCCACCCGGACTCCACCTACGAGCGCGAGGACTATGGCCCCCTGACTGTCGACACGCTCTACCCCTCGCGCGACGACCCCGACACGACGGTCCGGTACCGACGCACGTGGGTGCGGCTCTACCCCGACACCGTGCCAGTCTACGGCGACACGGTCCACGACTGGGGGCATACGGCGACATTCGACGCCGGCGTGTCGGTGTCGACCAAGCTGTACGGCACGTTCCCGATACGGATCCTCGGGCTGAACGGCATCCGCCATACCCTCAGCCCGTCCGTCTCCTATACGTACCGGCCGTGGTACGAGCAGGACAAGTTCTTCTACCCCGTGGTGCCGTTCACGCGCGGCCAGCGCGAGAGTCAGAGCATCCGCTTCAGCCTCGGAAACTCGTTCCAGGGGCGGGTGCTGCGCGAGCCGAAAGAGCCGGGCGGCGCGCCGGAGAAGAAGACGTTCACCATACTGAACGTGGATCTCTCCACCGCATACGACTTCGTGGCCCAGAAGAAGAAGTGGTCCGACCTGGCGCTGAGCGCCAACACGACCCTTCGGTCGGTGGGCATACGCTACAACTCGGCGTTCTGGATGTACGACGGGGGTGACGAGGGCGGGAAGCTCACCTGGCCGATACTGCGCAACTACAGCATCGGCGTTACACCCGGGAACCTGGCGGTGGCAGGGCGGTTCTGGGGTGGCGACCGGTTGGTGCTGGAAGATCTGGCGCCGAAGGACCCGGTGGAGTACCGCAACGCCGGGCCGCAGCAGTGGCGGTTGTCAATCAGCCCGGGGTTCAGCTATTCGAGTACCCGCACCACACCGGAGGAGCTGTTCACTTCGAGCAAGAACTACTCCCTGAACGCGCAGGCCACGCTCGCGCTCACACGCAACTGGAGCCTGTCATGGAGCAGCCGCTACGACTTCGTGCGCAACGAGTTCACCAGCCATTCGCTGAACTTCCGCTGCGACCTGGAGTGCTGGGACCTGGTCTTCGACTGGACCCCGGCAGGCGTCAACCCCGGCTACTTCTACTTCCGGGTGAATATCAAGAAGATCCCCGATGTGAAATGGGAGGAGCGGGAATAACGTGGCACACGCCCCCCCCGGGCCGTGTGTCTACACCCTCACCGACTCACACACCGCATTGTCCGCCCGCGCAACCGTGAGCATGCCGACCTCTTCCCCGCACCGTACCTCAACAGCCACATGGGCCGGGTTCGGAGCGCGGTTGGCGTAGCGCGCCACGATTGAGGCGCACTGCGAGACCTGCTCGGCCGTTGCACAACCACGTGCGAACGCGAACGGCCCGGGAACATCGCCGGTGAGTTGAAACGTGTGGTCCTCGGGACGCGCGAGCTTCTCGAGAACAGCATTCTCGGACGCGTTGCGCCCGACCAGCAGCACCAGGGTGTCAGCGATGCGGAACCGCCGCCCCCAGGCGATGAGCCGCAAGTCCTCGAAGCCCCACTCGGGCGCATAGCGGCACAGGTCCTCGAACCGTCCCGCGGTCTTCTCGTTTGTGAGAATGCACCCGCCCGCCGGCGCACCGTGCTCCAGGCCGTAGCGTCGCGCGTAGGCAAGCTGCTCCGTGCGGCCCCGCCCGCTGATCCCGAGCAGCCGTTGCCGGTCCACGAGGCCGTCCGCCTCCACCTGTGTCGGCGGCATGAGTTGTGCGCTCAGTGGCCGCAGCAGTTGCCCCCGCAGGCCGGCCCGCTTCTCCACCCGCCGAAGCGCGTCCATGCGCTGCGACATCGGCCGCTGCCCCACCACCTCTCCGGTCGCCACGAACGCCGCGCCCCGCTCCTCCATGAGCCGCTTCGCTGCTGTCAACCGGTGGATCCGGCAGTCGATACAGGGATTCGCATGCTTGCCGAACCCGAATGCGGGCGCCTTGAGCATCGCTACGAATTCCGGACCCTCCTCAACAACTGTCAACGGCACACCGGCGCTCGCGGCAGAGCGCCCTATGGCGGTGTGCTCGAAACCCAGGCCCGAGTCGAACGGGAGTACGAAGTGCACCGCGTGGACATCGACGCCCTGCTGCGCCAGCAGGTGCGCGCCCACCACGCTGTCGAGCCCGCCCGAGAACATGAAAATGCAGGAGACACGCATCGTTCGCACACACCTGACTTCGGAGAGCAGGGACGCCACGGGATAGAGGGAGAAAATAGGTCGCCGCTACCAACTCGCCGAGAGCGACCCGGACACGTAGGCGTTGGTCGTGCGGTCGCGCACACCACCCAGGTACCACCGCCCCTCGAACTCGGCCTGCAGGGCCAGCCGCAGCCACGGAAGAACCGTCCACGACAGATCGCCGCTCACGCGCACGCCACGACTGCTGTGAAGCGCAAAGTACCACGCCCTGTCGACATGCTCCCACAGGTACGCCGCGCTCACCCGCGCATCAAGCGGCCCCGCCTGCAGCACGCACCCCGCCTGCGGTTCCACCTGCAGCGCCGGTTCATCCAGGAACAACGTGTCGAACACCGCCTGTCCCCCAACCCCGTCCACACGCCCGTACGCGCTGTTCCCCACGGGTGCCGACACCTGCACACGGACCACCTCACCCGCCCGCACTTCGCAGCGTGGTTCCACCTCCCACACCGTCCCATCGAGTACCAGCGACGCGGCTACCGTATCGACCACTGCGACCGTGTAGTCACCCAGGTAGCCGTGCACCAGCGAGTCGTAGTGTATCCCCAACTCGCCGTCGTGGTCCTCACGTCGCCACTCGATATTCGCCTTGACCCCTGCCCGGCCCCACTCACCGGTGCGCCACCACAGCCCGCCGTCTCCGAGCACTTCCTGCATCCGCCACGGCGCCCGCCGCTGCGCAAACCGCGACTGGTCGTATGATACGCGCCAGTCGAGCGCCAACGGCCCCCGCGCCACCGCACCATCCAGGGCCGCCCCCGCGCGCACGCGGTCAAGCGTGTCGGCGCCTTCCGCTACAGTCCCGCCCGGGGTGTAGTGGTCGTGGTACTCCACGCGCGCCTCAACACGGGCGTCGAGCGCACCGTCCCACAGCCGAAGCAGCAGCGAGGGAAGCGCCGAGTATAGGAAGTACGAGGAGTACCCGCGGATCTCGCCGCGGTAGGCGCGTGCACGCCACTCCACCGGGAACTCCAGCGACACCGCGCGCCCCAGCGGACGGGTCGTGGCGCTCAGGCACACCCGCGCCACCAGGCGGTCCAGCTCGTCCGAGTCCGACCCCACCCACTCGGTCGAAGAGCGCGTGAGGCCGCTGGTGCCCCAGGTGGAGAGCACGCTCCGCCACAGACGCTTCTCGGCAGCGCCCTCCAGCTCCATTCGCACCATCTCCCGCGCCAGGCGAACATCGCCGGACACCCCGAGCCCCGCCCACTGGTTGGAGATGCTCAGTGAAGGCGCGAGAGAGCGCAGCCGGCTGCCCGACGGCCGCCAGGTGTACGAGGCACGCAACCAGGCCGAAACAGGGTTGTCCTGGAGCACCGCGACTGAGTCGGCCGCCTCCACGTCGCTGCTCAGTACACGCACATCTTCCAGATGCGAGTAGTCCGCACCCAGTGTCACGCTCCAGGGCGCGCGGCCACCGCCGGCGGCGGCCTCGACACCCCCCGAGTCCGACCCACTGTCCGGTTGCGGCGCCTCTGCAGCGTTCTGCCGGGTGACACTCCGAAGCTCGGCGAGGTACTCGCGGGAGTCGGACTCCACGCTCTCGGTGAGCCGACAGAATGCCTCGGCCTTCACGGAGACGCACTCGGGGCACACGCCCTGCGCCTGGCCCAGTTCGGCCTCTATCTCGGCTACTCTCCCCCAGGCGCCGTCCGCGCGGGAGCGGAATTGAAGGCCCATGCCGCGATACTTCTCGACCTGCGCCTGCGACGCGCCACCACGCGCCAGCGACTCCAGCATCCGCACCGCTTCCTCGAGGTACTCCTCGGTCCGCTCGAGCCGCTGCGTACAGCGGTCCGCACGCGCACGAACCTGGTCGACAGTAACCGCAGGCACACCGAGAGAAAACGACAGCAGGACACAGACAGCGCCGCACCACACTCGTCCGCAGGTACCGTTGCGCCTACTCATGCCAATCACGGAAGAGCAACCGCACGCCGGCGGCCCAGGCACGCCCCGGGGTGGCGGGGACGCTCATCGCCCGCCCCGACATGTCAACCGCAGCACCGGCCCTACGACCGTCGCGCCCCACAACAAGCACCGGGCCGCTCCTGCCGGCCCGTCCGGCCGCACGCACCGCTCGCGGCTCCCACGGCGCCGCTTCGAGTACGCCGTTGACATACACCTCGTGGAATTCCACCCCGCCGCTCAGCATCGTGGTATCGCGGTAGAGCGCTACCCTGCGGAGGACGTAGAGGCCGAGGCCGTCGTGGTAGCCGTAGTCGTACGACGCGTTGTAGTAGGTCAGGCCGGTAATCAGGAGCGCAAACGGAAGCCAGCGCTGGGTGTCTATCGTGTAGACATACGTGTTCGACCCGTCACTGAATGTCACGCGGCAGCTGTCGCCCGCCGTGTCGCTCACCACGGCGCCGTAGGCGCTCCACATCGCCAGGGGTGCGGAAGACAGAATGGGGGCGGTGATGATCGAGATTGCCAGCGACGCCGCGCAGGGGCTCTGCTTGGTGTAGGTCTCCCACGTGGTATCGACCCCATTGAACCGTCCCACTTCCAGCAGCGCCGAATCAGGCTTCATGTACAAGTACCGACCGGTACTTATCGTGCAGCCTGTTCAGCCACACTCGTAGATCGTCGCGCCTGTGCGGAACGTGTCGATCTGGTCAAGCGTGGCGCTCACCCGCGCGACCACCGTGTCCAGCTCCAGCGCCCACGCACCGTGGGCCGCCAGTGTCACGGCCAGCAGGGCGCTCCCCCCGAACCAGCGTACTCCGCGCATCTTCTCCATGTGTCTGCCCCCGCTCAGGAACCTGCACTGGTTCCTGCCGATAATATACCCCGGACAGAGGCAGAATGCACACCGACCCACGCGGCTCCAGCGACCCACGCGGGTCGCGGCCGAAGGCACCCACATGCGGTGATCATTGCAGCGTCGGCAACGGTTTCCCGTACAACTCCTTCGACACGTCGCTGAACGCCTCGTACATGGTCCGCTTCGCCTCCAGCGGCGCGCCAATCGCCTGGCCGTCACCGTAGTCCGAGAACACGAACCCGCCTTCCCGAAGCATCCAATGCTGCTCGAGCAGCCGCGAGTCAGCCACGATCTTCTCGGGGTCGCCCGAGGGCAGGGAGGCCTGGATATCGGAGAGCGACTCGAACGTGATCTTCCCGCGGTACCGCGCGCCCATCTCCTCGATACCCAGCGCGCGGGGCTGCTGGAGATTCACGGCGTCGGCCCCCGCAGCGATGAACCCGCCGACCACTTCGTTGACCTTCCCGCACGAATGCACCCACACATCCTGCCCCCCCTCGTGCATCACCCCGAACAGCCTGCGGTATCGCGGAAGGAAGAACTCGTTCCAGAGCGACATGTCGACAAATGCCGCCTGCTGCGTACCCCAGTCGTCGGTCATGCTGAACGAGTGAAGCCGCGTGCCGAAACGCTCCTGGTAGCTGTGCACCAGCGTAATCTGTGCCTCGAGGATCCGGTCGGCCAGCGCGCCCGCATGCTCCGGGTCGGCCAGCAGCCCGACCAGCACGTTCTCGAACCCGCACAGCGAGTGCATCCGTTCGAACAGCACCATGAATATGCCGCACTGCGTGTACTTCCCCTCGGCTTCGGCCGCCGCGAAATGCTCCTCGAGCCCCTCGTAGCGCCACGGCTGCGCATAGTCGGGAATGCGCGCCTTCTCATGCTCGGCCACCGAGTGCAGTGGATGCCCCTTCACCTGCCCCATGTTCTTCTCCTGCGTGTGGTCCCACGCGCAGCCCCACTCGTCAAGGCGAAGCCCGTTCTGTTCGCCCAGCTCCTCGGTGTGGCGCGGAATCCAGCGCGTGTCGTCCACTCCCAGACTTCCCATGCGCACCGGGAGACGCTCCGGGGTCCGGTAGCGAAGAGCGGCACGGACGATCTCGAACGATGACTGAGACATGACACAGCCTCCTCTGGGAATGGACTATCCATGGGGGAAAGCAACGCTCTCGCTATGGTATACCAGTAATGACACGCGCGCGTGCTTCTCCCTCAACAAGAGAATTTCGAACACGACCGGGAGTATCTTGTACGTTGGTTCGCTCTTCTCCCTTCGCCCTTCGTCCTTCTCCCATGCCCACTCTTCGCATCTCCCAGCGCCTCGAAGCCCACGGACCGCAGCTCGGCCTTCCCTTCCTCGTTGTTCTCGGCTTCGACTCCAGCCGACGCAAGCACCTCGGACTCGGAGAACACTCGCATGACGGCCACGAGGTGACGTTCCTGTTCGA
>CAZJJT010000064.1:0-13680 GCA_964546395.1 uncultured Fibrobacterota bacterium | reverse complement strand
ACCGTTTTCACCCCCAAGGTACGAGCGTTCCAGCGCGAAGGGTTCCTCGTCAAGGTAGCGCACCCGCTCCAGCATCACCAGCACGCCCCCGGGCCGCTCTCCCAGCCCGGCGTAGGCAGCCGCATGGTCGCCAGCCGAGTCCACCGAGAAAACCCCCAACGTACGCGAGCGTACGCGATGCCCCTCCTTGGCCATCTGCGTCGAGAACCCGTCCAGCTTGATAAGCATCTGGGCCCCCTGGGCCGCCCCCACAAACGTCCCCTCGCCGCGCCGCACGTACACATACCCCTCACGCACCAGCTCGCGAATTGCCTGGCGGACAGTCATGCGGCTGATGCTGAACCCGGCCGACAGATCTGTCTCGCTCGGGATCCGGTCGTTGGCAGCAAGACGCTCCTGCTCGATCGAGGCCCTGATGATCTCTTTGAGCTGCAGGTACAGCGGGACCGGCGAGTCCTTGTCGATACTCGACTGGCTCAGCGCTCCGACACTCTCGCTCACATACTCTCCATGCCCAGCAGACACGCGCCGTCAGCCCTCTGCCAGCACCTTGTCGATGAACCTGACGGCGTCGCCGACATTCTTCACACCAAGCGCCGCATCCTCGTCCATCTCAATCTCGAACTCCTCCTCGAACGCCGCCACCAACTCGATCGACTGCACCGACTCAGCCCCCAGGTCCTCCACGAACCGTGAAGTCTCCTGCACGGTGCCGATGTCAATTTTCAGCACTTCCGCCGTCACCTTCTTCACCCGCTCCATCGTGCTCGCCATCTGCTCCTCCATCACTGGTTAGTTGGGATCGGTCCATGCCGCGGTCTTCACGGCGTGTGCATACGTGTCGTTGGCAATCGCCTTCTCCTCATCGGTGGGTACCACCCAGAGCGCAACGCGCGACGAAGGCGTGCTGATAGGGCCCTCCGCACGCACCGTCTCACGGTTGCGCTGCCCGTCAAGCTCGATACCCAGGTGCTCCAGCCCTTTCATTGTCCGCTCGCGCATCGCGACGGCGTTCTCGCCGATACCCCCCGTGAACACCACCGCATCGCACCCCGGAAGCGCGGCGAGGTAGGCGCCGATGTACTTGCGAAGACGGTAGGCGAACACGTCGAGGGCCAACTCGGCTCGAAGGTCTCCCCCAAGCGCCTTCTGCTCCAGGTCCCGCACGTCGTTGGAGACCCGCGACAGCCCCACCAGCCCCGAGCGCTTGTTGAACATGCTGTCAAGCTCGTCGACCGTGTACCCCTTGCGCACCAGGTAGAAGATGATCGCGGGGTCGATGTCGCCCGTCCGGGTGCCCATCACAAGCCCCTCAAGCGGCGTCATCCCCATGCTCGTGTCAACCGACTTGCCGGCCTGCACGGCGCACAGCGAACAGCCGTTGCCCAGGTGACACGTGATCAGGTTCACGCCGTACTTGTCCCTGCCAAGCAGCTCCGCCGCACGCCGGGCGACGTAGCGGTGTGACGTGCCGTGGAACCCGTAGCGGCGGACGCGGTGCTGCTCGTACAGCTCCTGCGGGAGTGCGTAGAGGTACGCCACGCGTGGTATCGTCTGGTGGAACGCAGTGTCGAAGCACGCCACCTGCGGAATATCGCCCAGCGCCCGTCTGGCCGCCCGGATACCCGTAAGGTTGGGGGGATTGTGCAGCGGGGCGAGATCGAAATGCTCCTCGATCGTCTTCTCGACCGTATCGTCGATGAGCACCGAGCCGGTGATCGCCTCGCCACCATGCACCACCCGATGGCCGCAAGCGGCTATCTCGCCAAGCGACTCCACCGCGCCCTGGTTGGGGTCGGTGAGCATGTTGACAATCACCTGAAGGCTCTGGTCGTGATCGGCAATCGGCGTGACGGTACGTATGCGGCGCTCGCCCGCTTCCTGTATTGCCTCCGACTCCTTCTCGCCAATCCGCTGCACCAGCCCCTTGGCGAGCACCTTCCCCCCCGGCATCTCGAACAACTGGTACTTCACCGAGGAGCTTCCGCAGTTGAGCACAAGCACTTTCATTCATGCCCCCTGGACCACAGTAATCGCGGTAACCCCGACGATGTCGTCCACCGAAGCGCCTCGGGAGAGGTCGCTCACCGGCCGGGCAAACCCCTGGAGCACCGGGCCGAGCGCAACCGCACCAGCAAGGTACTGCACGAGCTTGTACGCCATGTTGCCGGCGTCGAGGTCGGGGAACACGAGCACGTTGGCGTGCCCGGCCACCTGGCTCTCTTTCACTTTCTTCTGTGCCACACGCGGCACGATGGCCGAGTCGGCCTGCAACTCGCCGTCTATGGGAAAACTGCCCTCGAGTTCGCGGGCGATGCGGGTTGCCTCGATCACCTTGTCGACATCGGCGTGACTCGCCGAACCCCTGGTCGAAAACGACAGCAGTGCGACCTTCGGTTCGATGCCGAACAACGCCCGTGTCGTGCGACCGGTCACGACCGCGATCTCGGCCAGTTGACGAGCGTCGGGCTGCACCGCCACCGCACAATCGGCGAATATCAGCACCTTGTCCTTCTCGCCCAGATACTCCGGGACCACCATCGCGAACAGGCTCGACGGGGTGCTGATACCGGGCTGATAGCCGATGGTGACCGCGGCCGCCTGGATCACGAGCGCCGTCGCACAGTCCACCCCTCCCACCATCCCATCCGCATCCCCACATTTCACCATCATACCGCAGAACGCCAGCGGCTTGCGCACCAGTTTCCGGGCTATCGCCGTGCGCATCTCACGTGCCTTCGCGTAGACATCGGCGTAGCGCTCGAGACGGTCGGGATCAGCGTCCGGGGAGACACAGCTGACACCTCCCGATGGCAGTCCCGTGGCTGCGGCCACCTTCCCGACCCTCTCGGGGGTACCCACGACGACGGGTCTGGCAACCCCGAGGGCCGCGGACTTGAGAGCGGCCTCGATGATACGCTCGTCACTGCCCTCCGGGTAGACAATCCGCTTGGGGTTCGCGGAAGCTTTCTGGATGAACGACTCAGCAAGGCCCATCGACACTCCTCATGGTTGACAGCTAGAAGATAAGACGTCTATACAAGTTTGTCAATGGAAATCTGTGCCGAAACAAGCCCCCAGTGAGTAGCACATGTGCGACTTCTGTGCTGTTGGTCGCACAGCCGTCTCCTGTAGAAGCGTCCGTTTCACCAACAGGTGCCAGATTCTGGTCCGTTTCGGCCAATCCGCTGTCTGGCACGCTTGTTGGTTTCGGAAACCATGAATGCTGGAGCATCCACCACCCAACCGAAGGAGAGTGGGTCATGTCAAGAGATGCGCGAGTGATGTGTCTGCTGGCCCTGGCAATGTGCGTGTGTCGCACCGCGGCGTCCGCGCAGTGCAACATGGATGTCGAGTGCAAGGGGGATCGCATCTGCGTCGACGGAGCGTGTGTCGATCCCGCAGAACCCCCGTTGGACGCTACCGAGTCGGCACCCACGGCCGAGGAGGATCCCGAGTGGGAACCGCTGGGGAACTGGACATTCTGGGTGAACCCGCTGGGGTTCGTGCAGTTCGGCCCCACGTTGGGGGTGGAGCGACGCACGGTCGGCAACCTGTATGCGGGCATGCACTTCCGCTACGCGGCGATGGGTGCGATATACACGGCCATGGAGACCCATGGCGTCGATGATGAAGTCTGGATGGGCAGTGCCGCGGTAGGTGTTGAGGCCAAGTACTATGCGGAGCTGTCACGCTCCCCTCACCTGTTCTACTACGGCCTCTTCGGCGAGTACGCTTGGGGCGGCCGCAACAGCAAGTGGGTCGATCAGGTGTACGACCCTTCGACCATGAGCTACACCGATGAGACACGCGGGTACGAGGACCGTTCGACCTCGCTGGTCCTGGGGGGCACCCTCGGATGGCGCTGGCGGTTCGGCGCCGATCGCAAAGTCCTGCTCTCGCTCGGGATCCTGTGCGGAGTCGCCCGGGAACTCACCGAAGGGCGCTCGTACCTGTCGACGACTGACAACTCGTGGCATGATCAGTACGACGATGGCGATGTGGGAAGACTCAGCAGCCGGTTCTTCGGGACCCTCGAACTCGGCTTGGGCTACGGGATGTAGTCAAGGGTCATCGTGCTCCCCCACTGTCCGCCAGAACAGGTGTGTCCGATGCGTTGCAGTACTGGTCGACACGTTTCCACACCGGGCCCATGTCCACCGCCCTGCCGCTGCCCATTGCTTCATCGATGCCAAAACAGCTCACCGCCGACTCGAGGCCCGCCACCAGCCCTGCCGCGGGCTCCGCCCCCTCGAGGATGCTCGCGCACAACTCTCCCGCCAGAACGTCGTCACCGCCCCCGTGCCCCCCGCTGGCGTTGGCGTCCACCCGCTCCACCTTCTCCCCAAACCCGATCCGCGCCACCTCTATGACCCCCGCAATCACGTCGGCGCGTATCGCCCCCTCGGTGCCGCAGATGTACATCCGGCGCTCGGGAATGGCACTGTGGCAGTTGGTGTGAAACGTCGCACGCACGCCGTTGCCGTACTCTATCAGGGCCACCTGGTTGTCAACGATGTCCTTGTCGGAGGTAAACGGGTTCCTGTTTACCAACCCGCCCCACGTCTGGTAGGCCGGTCGCCCCCGCTCGTCGGCGCCGAGGCGCTGCGCGTGCCGCTCGTTCCCGGGCACAAAGAAGTCGAGGCCGCCGAACGACGCCACGCGCGAGGAGCGCGATCCCACGAACCAGTTCGCCAGATCGATGTCGTGACAGCACTTCTCCAGCAGGTGCGTCCCGGCATACTTCGTCAGGCGGCGCCAGTCGCCCATGATATACCCACCGTGGTTGAACCCCAGGCACTCGTTGAACTCCATGCTGATGATGTCCCCTACCCGTCCCTCGTCGAGCAGGCGACGTATCGTGCGGTAGTGGGGCGAGTAGCGCAGCGTGAACCCGATCGTGAACATCCTGCCGCTGCGCTGCCACGCGCGGTGCATCTCCAGGCAGTCCTCCAGGTTCGTCGCCAGCGGCTTCTGACAGAACACGTCCTTGTCCGCCTCAAATGCCGCGATGGTCTGCTCCTTGTGGAAACAGTTCCACGACGCGATCATCACCCAGTCCACCGAGGGGTCCGCAACCAGACGGCGGTAGTCATCGTACACCGTCGGCTTCGTCGGCAACTGCGCGCAGATACCCTCGACCGAACGCGGGTCGGGGTCGCACACCGCACGCACCTCGAGCTGATCGCTCTTGCTCAGCAGCAGCCGTGTCGTGTGGCGGCACATCCCGCCGGTCCCAATCAGTCCGATCCCTACCATTGCATCCTCCTAGCGCTGAACGAGCTGCTATCTCGCAGTAATGTAGCCAATCGTAATCGACAAGTAAATGGCAGTTATTGCTGTATATTTACCATATTCGATTGTAGCCACTCTCCTCAGGGGTCTCTGTATGAGCCTTGCGACACTGCTGCATGCCGCACGCGCGGTTCCCGAACCACTCAGCTACTACTCGGGCACGGCTCCCCCCTCGCTGCTTCCCCCCGCCAACGTCATCCTTTTCCATCGTTCGCGCAGCTCGGCGATGGGCACGGGACGCGCGGCGCACCACCGGTTCGTACTCATACTCAACTGCCGTACCGCCGGTACAGTCATCGTCGACACGCATGCGCTGCGCCTTGCTCCCGGCGAGGCGCTGCTGATTCACCCGCACCAGTTCCACCACTACCTCGGGATCGAGCACAAGACAACCGACTGGCTGTTTGTGACATTCGAGCATCCTGAAGCCGAGCAACTACTCGACCTGCGGGGCATGCCGCTCGATATGGATTCGGGTGTGCTGCGGAGTGCTGCGCACCTGGCGCAGGCATGGGCCAACCGGGATCGGGCGGGCGTGTCTGACGCCACCGTGTGTTTCCTGTGCGCGACGCTGCTGTCGCAGCTGCTCGATACTGCGCGGCGCCCCTTGCCCGCGCACCGTCCGGCCCCCGGCAACCCGATCCTCGAGAGCGTGCACCGCTTCGTCAGTGCCAACCTGGGGCAGTCGTTCGCGGTATCGGACTGTGCCCGCGCCGCCGGGCTCTCCGAGAGCAGGCTGCGGGCGGTGTACCGTGAAGCGACCGGCATGAGCCTGGGCCGCTACGTCGCGCAGCTGCGGCTCAACCGGGCCACCGGTCTGCTGAGACGTTCGCGAATGCGTGTGAAGGAGATTGCCGCCGAGTGCGGCTACGAGTCACTGTTCTCGTTCAGCAGGGCATTCAGGCGGGAGTTCGGGCTCAGCCCGCGGTCGTACCGAAATCAAACCACTTGCTGATCACCCATCGGCGTTCCTCGTCGCGCACCAGGTAGAATACCTGCCGCTCAATCACAATGGACTCCTGGTACTCGACGAGCGGATCATCTTCCTCTTTCCAGTCGACCGCGATTTCTCCGCTCACCATCAACACTTCCACACCGATGGTGTCGCCCCCCGCGCTCAGATGCGGCACGAAATCGTCGTCATCGAAGATGGGCCGCTGCTCCACACGGATCGCTTCCGCGAGCCTGAACAGCTTGCGGTGCGCCTCGAGCTCATCACCGAACGACCAGTAGTGATACGTCCCGGCGGGCACATGCACGAACTGCGAATCGAACACCTCCGGGGTGATATCGACGTTGCCGATGGCAGTCTCGAAGAAACCGGGGGCCACGTAGAACCGGAACGACCCGTCAGTCGGGAACAGGTCCTCGTACATGTCGATGCTCGCGTTCTGGTACGCACTCAGCAGCTGCTCAATGACGGCCACCGGGGTCTGGCGCCCCGAGACGCTCAGCGCCGGCTTGCCCGTCTCCGGGAAGAATGGCGAGCCGCACCCCAGAACCACCACGCCCGCCGCCAGGACGACCGCCCGTACCCGCTGTGCACATGCGTGTGCAGTTGTCATGGGGCCTGAAAATCCGGGCTGAAGAAGGAGGATTCTGTTCCCGTGTTCACCGGAAAATCGTACCAGTACAGGAATGCCCAGTAGCCGCGGTACACCAGTCCGATGCCCGAGTATCCCTCGTAGTCGGCCGGTCCCGACCGGTCGCCGTCCAGGTATACATGATACACCACGCTGTCGAGGTCCGCAACGGTGCCCTGCACACGCGAAAACACGACCGTGTTGGTGCGGGTCCATTCGATGGCTACCGAGGGGTAGGCCGACTCGATCGCGCGAAGCCTGGTAGCAAACTCGGCACTCACGTAGGTCCGCACCGCTCCCTCATGATAAAGGAAATCCGTCGGAAACAGGTCGTTGTAGTCGAGGCGATCGAATGTCTCGGAAGTGCCTCTCAGCAGGCCCGTGAAGCCGAGCGGGTCAACATCCACCGGCCCGCTGGGTTCGTCGGCCTCGCGCACCCCGAACAGCCCGCACCCCGCAAGGGCCACGCAGAGCGCGGCCGCCGTCACGCGGAACCAGCAGCGGCGCCGGGCCGCCCTCACAGGTCCACTCCCAGGTACAGCCTGATATCCCAATTGTCGTATAGCGACCACAGGTCCTCGTCAAACGTGTCGACGTAGCGTTTCACATACGCATGAAGCCGGAACCGATCCCTCAGCAGCCAGTCGGCCCGAAGGTAGGGTTCGAGCACATAGCCGTTGCCGTAGTGCCGCACTTCATAGCGGCTTCCAGAGAACTCGCGCTGGTAGATGTCCTGCAGCGCGGCCCCGGTCTCCAGCAGCAGGTTCTTCCGCGGCGTCCAGCCGAGCTGCAGCTCAACACGGTACTCGGTCGACTTGCGTTCGACAGCGTAGTAGTCGACCCTCTCGACAGTGCCCAGTGCGATCTGCTCCTCAAGATACTCCCTTGCGTACCACCGCCCATCGTCCCAGTACGTCTGGTTCCACTTGCCCTTGACCCACCAGTGCTCCCCCAGCAGCAGCGACGCCGACAGCACCGACACGAAGCGCCGTGAGTACTTCGGGGTCTCCTCCGGTCCCTGATGCACCTGGGGGAACTCGAACTCTGCGCTGTTGGCTTCGGCACGCAGGCTTTCCGATATCAGTAGCCGTTCGTTGCGCCGGTATGCGGCAGTCGCACTGAGCGAGTACTGGCGGTCGGTGCGGTTGCGGCCGCTGCGTTCGGGGGTGACATAGTTCAGCACATCCTTGGTGAATCCCCCCGACATGCCGGCCTGCCACCGCTCACCGTCCAGCAGCACCACCTGCACATCCTGCTCCTGCCGCTGACGGTCGTGGTCGTCGAAGTTCTCGGGGATGGCCGGCACGGCCTCGTTGCGATACGTCGTGGAGTGCCTGCTGATGAAATAGCGGTACTCCAGGCGGCCGCCATAGCGGAACGGGACCGCCACCACATGCTCCATCGTGCTCGCCCCACCGTCGTAGTCATCACTGGCCTGCGGCACGCGCACCGCGCTGTCGCCAACCAGGTATGAGTTCGCCCGCTCCGCCGCATCCGAGCCGGTGAAGTCGAGTGTGAGGCCGCCCCGGTAGCGGAAGAACAGCAGTGTGTCGGTTACGGCAATAAGGCCTACGCGATGCAGCGACATGCGTTGGTCGCCGAGGTGCCCCGGCGGGTCTTCGGGATACTCCAGCGCCGAGTTCTGGTACGTGTACACCACCGCGGGCACAACGTGGAGGCGGACAGCGCCTTTGAGACCGGCTGACACACGAAGCACGTTGCGGATCCGCCAAGGGGTGCTGATGGCGGCGGTGCGGCCGCCCGAAGTCTCACTCAGGTACGACTCCCGACCGTCCGACAGCGAGTCGGCAACGTACACGAACAGGCTGTCGCCGCTGGGAATGCCGCCCGTGTACAGCGCGCCGCCAATCGCGGTGGCAAACCCCGCATCCTCGATGTAGCGACCGAACGCCGATGCCGACAGGTAGAGCGGCAGCTGCGGCACCACCCGGTTGCCGCGTCCGGCGGACATGCCGCCATAGAAACCCGGACTCGCACGGAACCCGTCATAGGGTGTGTCGAACACGCTCTCGGGTACCTGGTCGTTCCACCCCCGTGCCGAGAAACCACCCCGCAGCAGCACTGGGATCCCCGCGGGCTCAGCGCGCCAGACAGGCCCGAGGTCAACCACCCCTTGGAACCATCCGGTCGCGTTCGCACGCTGCATCAGGTTCAGCCACGGGGTCCACTCCAGCCCAAGCGCCATCTCCCGACCCGCGAGCCTGCTGCGCAGGTACTGCCCGGAGAGGTCGAGATTCTGGTACTGCGTCTCATACTTGCGCGACAGCTCGTAGACGACGTTCTGACGGAACCACCAGAGCGAATCGAACGCAATCCAGCGCAGCGTGTCGCGACTCTCGAAGCTGCGCCCCTCCGCAACCACCGTCTGCCGTCCTCCGGCGTGGAACCGGGCACTGTCCTCGAGCCTCAGTTCCGGCGCAGGCATGAAACACTCCGGCCACCCGAGTTCCCCCACCCCTTCGGCATGCCAGGGCGCAAGGGCCACCGCCGCGGCAGCAGCTATCCATGCGCGCCTCAACACCCGAACGCTCCCTGGAACAGCGCGACCCAGTTGTCGACGGTCAGGTCCTCGGCCCGGGCTCCTTGCGCGAGCCCCAGCACACGCATCAGCCCGCCGAAATCGTGTTCCGGCCAGCGGCGGCGCAACGGGTTCACCACCTTCTTGCGTCGCATGGAATAGCCGCAGTCGACGAAGGCAAAGAACTCATCCCAGCGGTTGCGCGGCACCCGTCGCTCGAGCCGTTGGTCGATCTCGAGCACGAACACAGACGAGTCTACCCGTGGGCGCGGAAAGAACGCCCCCGGCGGCACATGCATCACGACCCGTGGCGTGCCGAAGAACTGGCAGAATACCGACAGGAATCCGTTGGTGCGGGTATGCGGTCCAGCCACAATACGCTCGGCCACTTCCCGCTGCACCATGAACGTGCACGAGCGCACAAGCGGCGCGCAGTAGAGTACCCGGCGGATGATGGGAGCCGCGACCCCGTAGGGCAGGTTGCCTGCGGCGTGGAACACGCCAAGGCTGTCGAACGCGAACTCGAGGGCATCTGCCTGGTGGAGGACAACGCTGTTCTCGCCCAGTTTCTCGAGAAGTCGCGGGATCACGTCTCGATCCTTCTCCACCAGATGGAGCCGCGCAAACCGTGCGGCAAGGTGTACACTCAGGGCCCCGGTGCCGGCGCCGATTTCAACCACCGTGTCGCCACGGGCCGCCGGGACAGCTGCCGCGATGCGTTGCGCGTAGTGGGGCGCGGTCAGAAAGTGCTGTCCGAGGTACTTCTTGATTGACACAACTGGTCGTCGGATTTAGATTTACGATTTGACAACCAATATACCACGCGGGAGTTCTCATGACACGCACGCATGCCAGCTTCGCCCTCGTCCTGTTGCTCACCGCAAACGGCTGTCGGCAACGGCCCGCCCAGTCCCCCGATGAGGGTCCGTTCGTCGCCGCGGCCGACTCATCGCTCACCGCCGTGCAGATCGGGCGCTGGGTTGCGGCCAACCGGGCTCTCGACTCGGTGAGCTTCGCGTTCCAGGACTCGTTCCGCTCCGAAGACCCCGAAATCCGCCGCAAGGCTCAGGCCGATTTCCCCAGGGCGCAGGAGCAGGCCTGTCTTGCAGCCGGCCTGCGGGGCGGCTACCAGGAGTACCGCTATGTCACCGAATCACTCCCCAACCCGCGCAACAAGGCACTGCGCGACTCGCTGGGGGTCAGGCTCTACAAGTAGCAGCACCGAATCATCCGCCGGCCCGGCGCCACATGCACCACGGAGATGTCCGCTTGTGCCGGTTACGACGCAGCCCAGAGACCGTGAAGGTTGCAGTAGGCACGCGCTGTTACCGGCGCTCCCGCGGCAATCCTGAACGTCGCTACGGCTGCAGCCGCGCCCTCCCCCAGGTCGTGACGGTAGACATCATCGCCACTCAGCAGTTCGATGCACAGGATGTAGTGCTTCGGCTCCATCGGATGGGCTGTTGACCCCACCTTCACCGTCACCTCGTCGCCCGTGCGCTCGATCACCGGCACGTGTTTCTCCCTGGCAGCGTCAACCGTGTTCGCCGTCAGTTTGCCCATGGGTTTGCCGCAGCACACGATATCCGGCTTGCCGTTCCAGAGCGATTCCACCACGTTGCCACAGACTTCACACTTGTACACTTGTTTCTTCTCAATCACGCGCTGCTCCTTTCGCAGGGGGAAGGACTGCCCGACTTGCGGGACTCCCCAAAATACCCGACGCACGTATACGACGTTCGGCACGCCGGTATTGCGCGGAGCCTCGCAGTGTTGTATTATACTGGCATACAAGGAGGTACGCATGCGCACAGGTGGTGTGATTGCAGGCCTTATTCTCTGTGTGGCCGTCGTGGCAGTGGCACAGGACGGGCAGTCGTATGTGTCGGCAAAGAAGCGAGGCACGAAGGTATACGAAAACGAGGTCCGCAAGCTCAACGAGCAGGCCATCTTCGAGGTGGGTCCGGACGACCGTCTCAGTATCCTGGAAACCGGCCGCAACGGCTACCGGGTGGATTTCAACGGTCAGCGCGGCTGGGTCGAGAAGAACGCAGTGGTGAAGGTGGGCAAGAGCAAGACGTTCGTGTTTGACAACGCTGACGTCATTGGGTACCTGGACAACCCGACACCTGTGTACATTATCGACGCGGATGACCCCAACGCCAACCCCATCACTCTCGACCGCTCATTCAAGGATGCACTCAGGGAGAATGTAGACCGCGAGACGGTTGAGCGCCAGGTCGGCAAGTAGTCTTCCTACAGCAGCCCCGACAGACCTTCGGCGGTATGCCCCCGCACCGCAAGACACAGAAGACGGTCCCTCAGCGCTGAGGGACCGATTGGTTTCACAACGTAGTCCTCAGCGCCGTGCGCGAAGCACTTCCGAACGACGTCTTCACCAGCCCACGCCGAGTGGAACGCCATTGGCCCCAGACCGGTGTCACGCTCGACCCGGCTCAGCAGTTCACACACCTGCATCCCACTGAGTACCGGCAACTCCCGTTCGACAAGCAGCATGGCCGGCGCTCGGGCGAGCATCTCGGCGACCGCCGCCCCACCGTCGCTCACGCCGACGATCTCGAATTCAGGTCCCATTGCCGCTGCGACCCTGGGAGCGGTCGACGGATCTGCATCGGCAACGACGATAGTGCGACACGGCTTCGCAGCAGGAGCATCGCTCTCGATCGTCTCTGCGCCGCTCGTCCCCTCTTGGTCCATCGGCGACTCGGCACGCAACGGGATTTCCACATGGAACCTGCTCCCCGGGTACTGGCAGTCCCGGTGGAGCGGGCTCTCCACCCAGATTTTTCCTCCGTGCTTCTCGACAATGCCTCGCGCTATCGAAAGCCCCAGTCCCGTCCCCCCACTGACCAGCTTCCCTTCGTTGTCGTCGTGCCTCGCGAGCCTGCCGACTTCGTAGAACGGCGTGAACACCCGCGCCTGCTCCTCACGAGCGACCCCCATCCCCTCGTCCTCCACGGCGATATGCAGTCGGCCTGCTCCCTCAAGCCCTACCGAGAGTCGCACGGTTGTGTGGTCAGGCGAGAACCGCAGCGCGTTGCTGAGGAGGTTCGCCAGCACGTGCGCCATCCGCTGCCGGTCACCCACCATCACAGGGATTCCCTCAGGGACCGTGGTCTCGAGCGCGATGTCCCGCTGACGAGCGAGTCCGCGGAACTCCTCAACCGACTCCTCCACGGTCTCGCCTATGCCGTACTCCTCCAGACTCAGCCGGAGCCGGCCCCTCTCGATCCGGGTGGCATCCAGGATGTTGTTGATCACGCGGTGGAGACGCTCTGAGGCACGGCTGATGCTCGACACCATCCCCAGCACGTCCTCGTCGAGCCGCTCGCGCATGGTGTCAACCAGCATGTCGGCATACCCCTTGATCAATGTCAAGGGCGTCTTCAGTTCATGCGATGCGATGCTGAGGAACCTGGACTTGAGTTCGCTTGCACGGCGAAGTTCGGCGTTCGCGCGGACAAGTTCCGCGTTCATCCGCGCCATCTCTATGTTCTTCTCTTCGATCCGCCGCTCGTGCCCGGTGGCATCCGGCGCCGCACTGCCCGAGTCATCGCTCATTGCGGCCCACGCTCCAGCTCGACGATCTCCCGCATGGCCTTCTCTGCCTCGGCCCCATCGTTGCGCGTCACCGCGGCAATCTTCCTGGCGTACAACTCCAGCAGCGAAAAATCGCGACGGCCGAGGTCGCGGGACGAACGAAGGACAGCAAGCACCGCATCGATATCCCCGGAATGCGGATACCCACGCAGGAAATGACGAAACTGCTGCTCGGCCAGCCTGAACTCTTCCTCATCCTTGCGGCTGTAGAGCATGCCAGGGATGAAGTCACGCACCAGTTTCTGCGCCACGTCAACACCCGCATCCGCGTACGACTCCGCCCCCTCGCCCTCGTTGCGTTCCACCTGTCCCACCATGCGGTCGATTTCAGCCCGGACGTTACGGATGGTCTGTTCACGGTAGTGCACCTGGTACAGCATGGGAAACGCGTTGATGCAGAGAAGGGCGTTGCCGGCGCTGGAGTACTCCCCTGCGTCGTACACATCACCCTCCTGCGAACAGATCTCCGCTTCGGAGTGGAACGGCACGATCTTGGCCGGCGTGGGGATCATCTCCTCCATGCCCTCCATCTCGTGGAGCTTCTCCTTGAGCTTCTCCGGGTCGAGTGCACTCTCCAGCCCGTCAACTCGCGAGAGCAGCTGCTCCAGCCCCTCGTCCAGCGACACACCCATCTCAGAGCGG